>JBCCIX010000043.1:0-15727 GCA_039028075.1 Bacteroidota bacterium
CTTATCAATAAGACCGTGCTCACCGAAAGCAAATCCATTATCGCCCATATAAATCACCAGAGTGGAGCTGGCAAGTCCCCGTTCATCAAGAAAATCTAACACTGCCCCGATACTCTCATCGACACCTAAAAGTGTTTCGCAATAGGATCTGTAGAAATCATTGAATGTCATATCCCCATGATACATATAGTCCACTCCATGCCAACTTTCTCGCTGCATTTTTTGCCAGTCCGGTATCCTTCCTTCGCCATAGTATGCGTCGCCACGCCACGGCTTTCCGGCTGGATTCTTACCTTTTACCGGCTGGTCCGATACTTTAAATGAAGAGGGGTAGGTTACTTGAAGGCTATCGTACTTACCGGAATGCCGTTTAGCCGCCAAAAACTCAGCGTGTACCGCCTTGTGAGACAAGTACATGAAAAAGGGCTGCTCACCGTCCGCTTGCCTCTCCATCCAGTCTACGGCGTGCTGTGTTAAAAGATCTGAAATGTAAGTAGAGTCACTGTACTTGGTTTGCGTGCCATTGATATTCAACACCGGGTCATAATACACGCCTTGCCCTTTAAAGCTTTCCCAATGATCAAAACCGGGTTGTGGATTATCGTCTTCTGAGCCCATATGCCATTTTCCAAAGAATCCTGTTTTGTACCCCACCTGCTGTAAATATTGAGGAAATAAAATCAGATCATCCGGCGCTACGGACTGATTGTCCACCACCTTATGTGCATGTGAATACAGTCCGGTAAGAATTGAAGCCCGGCTGGGTGAGCAAAGCGAAGTAGTTACGAAGGCATTGGGAAAGTGTACCCCTTCTGATGCCAGTCGGTCCATATTCGGTGTTTGAAGTTCGGGAACCTTTCCGGTAAAGCCCATAAAATCATAGCGATGATCGTCGCTGAGTATGAAGATTACATTTTTTTTCCGGTCCGCTTTTCTCACTTGCTGCAATACCGGAATACCAGATGAATCTTTAGATGTTTCTTGACACCCAAGGAGTAATAGTCCAAATAGTACTATGACGGCTGATTTCAGGAACCAGCTAGAAGTGGAATAAAATATGAACCCTTTTTTACGCATAAATGGTGGTTTAGTTGAATTTGGACCTTGACCACGCCTAAGGCACAGATCTAGAGAGTCTACAAAATTTCCCTTGCGTCCTAAGCGCGTCTTTGCTAATCGGTAAAAATGATGAATTTGGATTGCATTAGTTAGTTACTATGGGTGAAATTAGTGGGTGTAAATAGGTCAGAAAATCTCCGGATTTCATGACCGACAATCACGGTACACCACGAAGGTTTCAAATCATATTTTCGGACAGATATATGTTGAAATCAATCTTTTTTTTCAGCGTCATGCTGATTCGAAAAATAGGAAGAAGCATCTTATTAAGCTAATAGAAGGAAAAATTTTAAAATGAGGCGCATGAAACTTAGTAAGATCCCTCTTCCGATAGACCATATAGACCATCGGGATACGGGATGACCTATGTTTTGTCGTGTACTGAAACCGATAATATAAAATGTTCACAACGAATACCTTCTTGCGCCAGAGGTGATCGGTTAGGCCTACGAACGCTGGAGTCTCCAAAAGGCCGGATGAATGGACCAAATTTCCTTGGCCACATTCGATAGGCAGCTAGGCTTAGTCCCGGGGTAGGATCAACAGATCCCCGGGTGGATCATTCGCCTGTGCGATTCGGTTTTTCAAAAGCGCCTTCATTTCTTCGATCACACCCAGGTAAGAAGGTTGACGGGCCAGGTTGCGCATCTCCGCCGGATCTCTTTGGAGATCATACAACTCGATCAAGTCGTCACCTCCATTCAACCATTCGGTGTAGCGGTAGTTTGTGGTTCTGACGGTATAACCGCTCCCGTACTGCGTGAATGCAGAAATCCTCACCTCCCGGTCTATATCTTGCAGGACTGGATTCAAATCTATACCTGCCATATACTCAGGTGCCTGTATCTTCGCCAAGCTAGTGAGGGTTGGGTACAAGTCGATTAACTCCGACATGGCCGAGGTTGACCTTCCAGCCATTCTCATTTTTGGATAACTTAAGATCAAAGGGACGTGATCTGCATCTTCAAAAAGCGTTGTCTTTTGATAGTAACCGTGTTCACCCATATGATACCCGTGATCGGATGTAAACACAATGATCGTATTCTCGCTTAATCCCAATTGATCCAGCTCATCCAAAATCCGCCCAAGCTGGGCATCCATAAATGAGATGGTGGCATAATAAGCTTGTATGGCACATCTGGCCAACGAATCACTGAGGTTGTTTTGTACTTTAAAGCGGGTGAGAAGCTTTTGAGCGGGAATGGGAAGCGTTTCGAGATAGCCCTCGGGAACTTGTGGCACCACGATCGCTGATCGATCGTACATGTTGAAATACTTTTTCGGTGCCACGAAAGGGGTATGGGGCTTGTAAAAACCTACCGCCAGAAAAAAGGGATCCCCCTTTTCTTTACACTTGCGAAGCAATTTTATCGCCTCGGTTGCTACCTTACCGTCCGTTTGCTCCCGGTCTTCGCCCTCTGCGGCCAGCCAACTGAGAGTAGCTCCGAAGCGGCCGGGGCGTAAAGAAAATATCTTATCCTCCTCTTCCTTATCTCGTCCTCGGGGGTAAATGGCTTCATGCCAGGATTCGGGATCGTCGTGCCCGGGAGTGCCAATATCTTTTGGGTTCATATAGTGGTAGATCTTTCCTACCCTTGCCACATAGTAGCCACTATTCATAAAACTTTGCGGTAACGTAATTACGTCGGGAGCAAAATTCCTGAGGGTATCGGTCAGCTTATAGGTTTTGGTTTGATCGGGGTATAAGCCGGTAAGCATGCTGGTTCGGGACGGAGCGCAGAGCGGGTAGTTGGTGTAGGCATTTTCAAACAGTACACCCTTTTTGGCTAACCTATCCAGGTGAGGTGTTTTCACCGTGGGGTGGCCGTAGGCATTTATATTACAATTTAAGTCATCCGCGATGACAAAAAGCACATTTGGTTTATCTGATTTCACTTGTGCCTCTAAAGGTGCCCACTCTGTAAGCAGCAAGGTGATAAAGATGCATGGCAGTAGATACGCGGTCATGTTCATTGCTACGTCTTTAAATGAATTCCGAATCTACAAATTTCAAGAATGTGAAAGATGAATTGACCTGGTCAACCATGAAGAAAAGGGTACATATCGGTCAGATTTATAGACAGAATCTTCAATTCAATGAGAGAACCGCTGAAAAGCTATCACTTTTATACATATTCGTTAACGGTCCAATAACCGCACCATAGTTTCAGTTTTATGGGTTATTCTATGTCGCACTTGGTATCTCAAGCTATCCTGAAAAAACGTACCCTGAGTCTTGTGGTGGTCAATGTGATACTGAGCTTTTATGGGAACCAAGAGCAGATTGTTTTTCGGTCGAACCACTCAAAATCAAATAAAAAGCAAAACGTACTTTGAAGACAGTATTCACCACATGCGATATGTAATTTTTATTCTTTTTCTAGCTTCCATTATTTCTTGCACCGAGCACCGTGAAGCGCGATCCCATAGAAATGTCCGAATTGATTCCCTGCTTTCGGTGATGACTCTTGAAGAAAAAGTCGGTCAGATGATCCAATTAAATATTACGATGATCAACCAATCCGGTGTCCCTACCGATCACAGGTTAAATGAAGATAAGCTACGCGACCTCATCCGTACGTATAACGTAGGTTCATTTTTAAATGGTGCGGCTACGGCGCCGGAAAAATGGTTCAGATATTCTCACCGGCTTCAGGAAATTGCGTTGGAAGAATCAAGACTCGGTATTCCAATTATTTACGGAATAGATCACGTACATGGCGCTGGTTTTGTGGAAGGTGCTACCGTTTTTCCTCAACCGATCAATTTAGCGGCCACCTTCAACCCTTCATTTGCCGCAGATATGGCGAAAGTTACAGTCATGGAATCCGCAGATCTGGGGCATCATTGGATTTTTGCCCCCGTACTGGATTTGGGGATCAATCCGCTGTGGCCCCGACTTTGGGAAACCTTCGGTGAAGACCCATTGGTGGCCTCCGAAATGGGTCACGCTTATACAGAAGCGCTTCAAGATCCGAACCACTCCACTCCTTTTCAAGTTGCCGCCTGTGCAAAACACTTTATCGGTTATTCCGATCCACGCTCCGGTTGGGACCGAACCCCTTCCCATATCCCCGATCAATACCTACACGAGTTTTTGAGGCCTTCTTTTCAAAGGGCTATTGATGCCGGCGTTCATACGGTAATGATCAATAGCGGTGAGATCAATGGTGTGCCGGTACACGCTTCTCCCCGCATCCTGAAAGGACTACTCAGGTCGCAAATGCGCTTTGAGGGCGTGGTGATTACAGATTGGAAGGACATTCAAAAATTGGTGGAAAATCACCGCATCGCTGAAAATGAAAAAGAAGCCACCTTCTTGGCTATACAGGCTGGCATTGATATTTCTATGGCGGCCTCAAGCACCAGTTTTTGTGTCTATTTACGAGAGCTCGTGGCGGAGGGTCGAATTTCAGAAACGCGGATTGATGAATCCGTGAAAAGGATTTTAAACTTAAAGCAAAAGTTAGGTTTATTCGAGCATCCCTACCCCAGCAAGGACAGGCTTAGGCAAATTGGCGCTGAGGCAAATAGACTATTAGCAAAAAAAGCCGCTAAGGAATCCATTGTTCTTTTGAAAAACGATTCGATAGGTTCCGCACCACTCCTTCCTTTAGATCGATCTGCTCGGCTCCTTCTGACGGGAATGTCTGCCCACTCGAAAAGAAACCTGGCCGGGGGTTGGACTATTCAATGGCAAGGAGCCAAAGAAGAAAGATATCCCGAAGATATGTACACCATAAAAACAGCATTAGATCAAGATTTTGAGTCAGTCCGCTACGTACCTGACCCACAGGAATTAAAGCGGCTTTCGAAAAGAGCGGACGTCATTCTCATTGCTACAGGTGAGGAACCTTACACAGAATTCGAAGGGAATATCAACGATCTATCACTTGCTCAGGAAGAAATCGAATTGATTGAAACGGCAGTAGCCACCCAAGTTCCGGTAGTGCTTCTATTAGTGGAAGGGCGCCCTCGCGCATTAAATGGATTAGAGAAAAAGCTAGCCGGGATTATTTGGGCAGGATTGCCCGGCTTTGAAGGGGCAGAAGCGATAGCGTCGGTCGTCTCGGGCCAGGTTAATCCCAGTGGAAAGCTACCGTTAAGCTACCCGGCATTTTCCGCTCATCATACGGCCTATCACCATAAGCCCACGGAAACCGGCACGTGGATGTACCCTTTTGGACACGGACTGAGTTACACCACTTTTGAATACTCTAAACTCTCACTTTCTGACACTGTCTTCTCCGAATCTATTCAAGCTAAAGTACAGTTAGAGAATGTCGGGGGTACGGCCGGCAAGGAAACCGTATTATGGTTTTTGAAGGATGAGGTGGGGCGTATCACCAGACCTGTGAAAATATTGAAGCACTTTGAAAAAGTTCACCTAAATCCGGGAGAGCGGAAGGAAGTATTTTTTGACCTTGAAATGGCAGATCTCATGTATCCCAACGAAAAAGGTGTACCGGTGGCAGAGCCTGGCTATTTCGTCTTGCAGGTAGGCGACCACCAAAAGCGATTTCGCCTACCTGAGTGGTCCAAATAAATCTGCATTAGGGCATTGCTCCTTTTTCCTCTTGCCTAGAAAAGCATAAATTAAAGGGTATTCAAAGGTGTCATAACCATTTGTAAAAAAGGATCAATACCCATAAAAGACTCCGGTGCTTATGAACTCAACGTCCACCTACATGGGCAGAAGTACTTACGTGAAGGAAGACCGAGGTTCGCATACTAGCAATGATTTGATTTTTAGGCTTATGCAATCATAGAGCGCTTTCGAAATCTGATATGAATTAAAAGTATCCCTAACAGCTCATACCATATGACCAACTAGTTTTTCCACAATAATGTCGGCTACAAGTTGTGGCGTGGATTAGCGATTAGCTTTAGAAGGACACACGAAACTCACATCCCTCGCGGATTTTCGGCAATAGGAGATAAAAAGCAATTACTGATAACTTTATCTAGTGACGTATCTTTATTATGTCAGCACTGACCCATCTTAATTTCCCATTATTTGAATAAAAAATAAATTTTCCATCTGCGGAAAGTGACGGAGCAAAATCTTGTGGTGTAGTATTAATTTGACTTCCTAGATTCTGAGGTTCAGCCCACTCGCCTTTTCTATTCTTATAGCTAAAATAAAGACTACTATTACCGTTTTCGTTGATTGAAAAAATTATAGAATTTTCATCTGGTGAAATGTAAGGGTCAAATTCATATTTTTTTGTATTTAACGGTTGGCCAACATTCCTTGGCTTCGAAAATTCATTGTTATCAAGTAGTTTGACCGTGTAGATGTCAAAAGAACCCTCACCACCGCTTCTGTTTGAGGAGAAAAAAGCATTTCCTTTATCTGAAATTGAGAAGAAGTACTCGTCAAATTCATCTGAATTAACAGGTTTTGGAAGTGGTTTGGGATTCGACCATAGCCCCTTTTCATTATGGACATACCAGATATTCCAATCGAGATTTGTATCAGTTGGTTCGGTTGGTCTTTCCGAAATAAAATACATTCTATTTCCTTTTTTAGTTAAAAAAGGATCTGCATCACTGTAGTTTGGGTCAGAGAATGAAGCAATTTTCGGTATGCTCCATTTACCGTCGTGTGCTTTTGCAAAGTATATATTTTCCTTTGCATCGATAGTAGTGAAATATATCTCGTCACATTTTTTAACCTCCACATTAAATTTAAAGCTTTCGTTTAACGCTAATAATGTAGGGTTAAAATCTTGTGGAATAGAACTCGGTTTTGTTAAACCAAAATAGGGGCAGTCATTTTCTTGAGCTAGGGATTTGTTGCCTACTACAATAAGGGCACAAGCGAATATTATTTTTTTTAAAGTTGTCAATGTCATAATATGCTGAATTTTGATAAACCGTTTATTTCTTTTCAAGGTGTAGATGTTGCGTAAGATTCCGTGTATGACGCGTATTCCGCAGGGTTTGCCATTTTGTTTTATTATTTAAACTGTTCAATCAACGTCTCTATACGGTCATGAGAATCGGCAGCGTATGACGCTGGCCGTCTATCGGCAAACCATTTACCTGATGCTGCAAGAAATTTTCGTTCATACGGAAGATTGTCTAGATCATTGATTCGTGGGTTTTTTAAATTCTTCCATTGTTCGGGTCGATAGCTAATGAAAGGTTGTAAATCATAGAAGTTAATGAGTCCATACCGTTCAGAATGACACGAACAAACAAAAACAGGAATACTACTGATGATTTCATAGGGATGAAAAACGATGAAGAAATTAACGCTAGCAACAAACTAAAGTGCGGCTACCCACACGCTTCTACCTGTACTAAATTAGCTGATCTGCGCCATACCTTCATAATTCTCAGAAAGCTTCTGCGCGAAGAAAGTGAAAGTCCAGAACCGCAGAATTTATAGCAAGAAAATTTGCTGGCAGGGGGCGCAGGTTGGCGGCTGGATTGTACCGATACAGGCGAGAAGCACTCTGGCATATATAACTTTAGCGACTGTTACTTGCCCTTGGCATTACCCAGCTCGGCCTGCATTTTGGCAGACCTCCGCTTGATCTGGGATGCCGATGAGATCAATTCCTCTCTGCCGCAGTAGATTTTCTATTTCCTCTTTCGACTCTCAATTTCAATAAATTCCTGAATGCTTTTTACTTGACTGTCGATGTCTTTAACCTTTATAATACTATAAATTAAACTTCTCTTTTTTCCATCTGTAAGTTGGTCGAAGATTTGTTTTGACTCTGGTTCTTGATCCAAAAAAACAGTTAGTACTTCAGGAATTTCGACTCCTAATTGGTCTGGGTCCTCTTCAATTTTATAGTCAACATTTTGTCCAGGTTCTTTGTCCAATTTATGAAGATACTTACGGGCAACAATTACGTAAAAGTTTCCATCTCCCAAGTGATTTAGTCCGCAACGATAAGAAACTTTTCCCTCCATCGTACAAATTAATCGGGTTGATCTTTTTCGACTGAATTGTTCTACAATAGTTGAATCAATCTTCAAGTAGAAGTAGCCGCCCTTCCGCTTTTCGAGTTGCTTAATTGACTGAGTACCTTGATATGAAGTCATTAACTCTTTATTTCTAAATATTTTTTCAGCCCTGCCAAGTCTTTCAAATGCATATTGTGAGTCCAATTTACAATGCCGAATACGTGTGGAAACAAGTGGCTCGGCCTTTTTAAAGCATTATCAAAGTACAAGGAAACATTCGTTTGATTTTCATTTATTGGTCTTAAATAGAAGTGCATTCTCGTATCTTGCTCAAAAGGTGCTTTACTGGTAAGGTAAAAGCTGATTTTTTGATTTTCGATAAGTTCGGTCACTTCTTGATAACCAAACTGTTTCCCCTTTTGTAGATAGACTGTTTGCGCTCCGATTTGTCCATCTACATTCTTTACGGCGCATTGCGACTTGGTTTCTGCAGGCCAAGCTGACCATTCCATTAATTGTTCTTGAAACCTAATAGCATTATACACCAAGTTAATGGGTGTATTTATCTGAACATCTTCAATGTATTGAATTTTAGTAGGAAGTTTAAAAATTAGGAGGAGTAGGGCGGTTAAAAATCCGATACCCACGGCAACTAAGATTGTTGTAAACATATTTTCTCGTTTTGTACGAGAACAAAACTAGAAGGCTTGACTTTTGAATTTTTTGCCCTATGGCAAAAAATTAATCTTTTTTCGCTCTCACTCTACTTAAAGAGCTTTGAGTAATTCCAATAAAGCTCGATACGTATTTTAAAGGATACTTCTCGAGCCAATTTTTTTCTTTTTCTACTCTTTGATAACGTTCCCTGGCATCTTCACTTTGGAACGATATAATGTTTCTAGACATACTCGCGAAAGCTTCTTCAACGGTTCTTCGTAAAAGCGTATTATACGCAATCGACTTTTGCGCAAGTTTATCGCTTTTTTCTTTTGTTATTCTATAGACTAAACTTGCTTCCATGCTCTTAATTGATACCAGTGCAGGGCTTTGATAGAGATAGCTATCCAGTTCTGTGAATATTTGTCCTTCTTGACCAAGCCATACCGTAAACTCTTTATCTTCTTTCCAATAATATAATCGAACCGCTCCGCTTTCAACGAAAAAATACTGATTGCAGATGTGTCCTTGCTTTAATAAAAAGTCGCCTTTTTCTAGTACGGTCAACGACAAACTGTTGTAGATATCTTCTAGGTCAGATTCGCTTCCGTTTGAAAGTCGTTTTATTTCGGATTTTAGCTTGTTCATAGGTTTGATTTCATATTGAACCTAACGACGCTCTAAACACAGTTTTGCTGCGCAGCGTGATCCCGTTAAAATACGGAGTATTTTTGATTTGGAAGTAAAGCCCGAAGCGGCACATCCAAATTACGGTTTTAGGGGGTTGTTGCAGCTGGTCATTGGATATTGTGTGGGCCGTTCGGGGAGTGTCCTGAGCGTGGGTTGTATTACTTCCGGTGTTGTAGGGCTGACTGAATACATTAAGCAGAATACGAGGATCAGAAAAACAGTGCGAGGGTATCGTGAATTTTTTACATTATTAATGCGTGAGTCACTTCCTTTGCTGGGAGGTGCCTGCGTATTTGGAGGTTTTATTATTAGTAGATGTGCCTGCACTTGGCAATTTGGGATAGCGCGTCGTTGAAGCATATTTCACTTGAAGACCGGAAAGGAGAAGGTTGAAATTAAAAAAGGACTCCTCGTACAGAAAAGTCCTTTTTGCAAGCAAAGAGGTGATACATCTTTTATTCATTTCAAATATAAGATCTACTTTTAAGTTTAGTACTATAATTCAACCTATTCTACTATTCCTGCTTCCAGGAAAGCTCTTCTTTTCTTAAAAAAGACGAAATGCCTTTTTTACAATCTTCGCTCTCTCGAGCGCTAGCATTCATGGTAGCGGCGTAATCCAGAGCTTCGGTCAGCGACATGGATTGCACTTCAGCAATCATTTTCTTCGTAAGGGCCATCGATTGTGCACTATTCTTTTCGACTAGCGTTTGGGCAAAAGTCTCAGTGTAGGAATCTAACTGATCAGGCTCCACTACTGAGTTGATCAAGCCGCAATCGGCCGCTTTTTCAGCGGAAATCAATTCTCCTGATAACAACAACTCCTTTGACCTGCCCTCTCCGATTTTCCGAATCAGGAAAACTTTAACAATCGCGGGTACGAAACCGATTCTAACTTCAGTATATCCGAACAGAGATTGAGCTGCCGAAAAAGCAAAGTCACAAACAGTAGCTAGCCCACAGCCTCCGGCAATAGCATGACCATTTACCTTGGCAATCACCACCTTGCTCAAGGTGTAAATCAGCTCAAACAGCTCCTTTAAATGCAATGAATCTTTAAGATTCTCTTCAAACGTGTTTTTCTGAAGTTGCTGCAAATACTCTAAATCAGCCCCGGCGCAGAACACCTCACCCGCAGACTCCAAAACAATTACTTTAGCATCAACATCGGTTGAGGCCTGCAGAAAGGTCTCTTTCAATTCCGAAACCAATTGATAATTTAGAGCATTGCGTTTCTCCGGGCGATTGATTGTAATGTAACCTACCTTACTCCTTACCTCAAATTTTACGAATTCCATTTTTACTAAATTTCATATTCCAAAGCTCCTTCATGATATATACTGTAAAAAGATAACCCTAACTCTGCAGATTGACCTCGAAGCTTTTCTGCTTTCCAGACACTAAGATCTCCGCCCAGTATGAGCAAGTCAAAATCAAACCGTTCCACAACCCACTTCAGACTCCTTCTACAATCTCCCGAGTAAATCAAAAAATTTACTCTCGGTTTTTTCCCAAAATTGGTTTCCTTGTGAATATCCCTCAAAACCAAAATACTTTTCTTAGCCACCATTGCTATGTCTATTCCGGTATCTAAACGTTTAAAAGGATAAGCCGTGGTCTTATGTACTCCGCATTTTAGTCGGTTCGGCCTCACATTGAAATACAGCTTTTCAGAGTCATGCAATAACTGGTCATCTGACCACAAAACAGACCGTTCATTTGAAATCCATTCCACCGCTGTATGTCCATTTATCCTGTAAAATATCAGTCTGTTTAGCTGGCCATTATGGATAGAACGGATCAGTAGGGAAATGCAGAGAAGTAATGAGAAGCTGAAGATAGCGTACATGACCTTCACTCTTCTCGTCACAAATAGGATGGCAATGCTTAGGGTCAGTAACATTATGAACCCTGATTCAATGACGGTTATATACACATCGTCGATGCGGCCTATGGGCATCCCTTCTATCCAAAATACGACGCGGTTTACCACGCTTACCACAGCTTCTAGAACTGAGCCGATCAGAGCAGCCAACATGGGCGCCCAGGAGAAAAGCAGGAGCAAAATCCCTAAGATAAGTAGGGCAAAGGCACCCGGTATTACCACTAAATTAGATAGCAGAAAATAGGTCGGAAACTGGTGGAAGTAAAGTAAACCCAAGGGAAAAGTAGCCAACTGCGCGGCAATAGATACTGCCGTGATCTCCCATACCTTGTCAATAAGGATAGTATCAAAATGAAGCAGGTCATAAATCCTTGGTTGTAAGAACACAATACCAAAAACAGCTAAGTATGACAGTTGAAATCCAACGGACATGATCAGATACGGGTTGAAAAAGAGAAGTATCAGCGCCGATGCCGCCAATGTATTGTAAATATTGGATTTTCGATTGATGGCACGTGCTACGATCACAAAAGAAAACATGGTAACCGCTCTAAGCACCGAAGGAGAAAAACCGGTGATTAGGGCATATATCCAAAGTACCGACAGCACCAGAAGAGCAAAAATCCACCTGCCTACTGTACCGGACTGCAACCTGCCCAATAAGGCTGAAAGAATAAGATAAATAATACCTACGTGCAATCCTGAAACCGCCAATACATGCATGGCCCCGGAAGCTGAATAGGCATTTTTAATTTCGTTATTCAGACCATCTTTAATGCCCAAAACAAGAGCCAGCGCTATGCCTCTTTCCTGTTCGTGCTTGATGTTTTTCTCGAAAACGGCCTTTGCCCAATTGCTCATTTCCAGTCCAAATGAAGAAATGGTAAAAGAAGGTGGCCTCGCTTTGATCAAAAGAGGTGGCTCTCTTACAAATTGCTGGTAGTGAATATTTTGATAGGATAAGAAACGTTGATAATCAAACTCACCTGGATTCATAGGACCACTTAATCGCTGAAGTTGGCCTCCTATCAGGTAGGTGCTACCGTAATCGAGGCCTGGTAAATCCTTACTCACATACAAATACATTTTACCCGTGGCCGAATACCAGAGGCTATCCTTAACGGCGCTGATTTGGGCCAGATAACGAGTGGTTTTGGCCTTTTCCTCACCGGCATCGGTAACGACAAAGGTATAAGCTTCTACATTTTGAAAATTTGAAATGTGATCGGAAAAAGTGGTTTGGTTTGCACAGACAAGGCATAAGTAGCCTAACGTAGCAAAAACGAAACTAGATCCTACGGAAAGAAGTAGGTTGTACTTTACAAAAGTTGCTTTTTTTAATACTGCCGAAAGCACTAAGTAAGAAATAACAGAACCCAGGGAAAACCACCATATCTGACGGATTGAAGTGTGAAATGGAATGTAAACAGCGAACAGAATTCCAAGCATGAAGAATGCTACTACCCGAACTACGGCATACTGGGCCCAGTACAGCATTATCGTAGTAGTCTAACCATCTTCTGATGCGCTATATTACATTCGAGAAAAATTGGGCCCTCAGATTGAAACCCAAACTTAGCATACAAAGGCATAGCCGATACTTGCGCGTTAAGGTAGAGCTTTTTCTGTTCTGAAAATGACAACTCTATATACTTGGTCATAGTTTCCATAAGAGCGCTAGCGACACCTCTTCCTCTGAACCCCTCAATTGTGGCAAATCGCTCCAACTTTATACCGGCATCCGTGGTACGATAGCGACAAGTTCCCGCCGGCTTATTATCCAAATAGGCAAGGAAATGTTCAGATCCATTATCGAACTCATCGAACTCCTCTGCTCTATCGATCTGCTGCTCCACTATATACACTTGTTCACGAATAGCAAAGGCCAATTTCAGCTCTGCCCTATCTTTTACGTGAACTACTCGGAGATTCAATCTTCAGCCCTGCCTTCCCCTACTTCTTCATAAGCGGCGATGATATCTTTTACGATTTTATGGCGGATGACATCTTTGCCGGTGAGTTCAACGAACCCGATGCCCTTTACTTTTTTCAGAATTCGGGTCGCCTCTATTAGTCCGGACTTCTGCTTTTTAGGTAAGTCAATTTGCGAGGTATCCCCGGTAATGATCACTTTTGAGCTTGGCCCCATTCTGGTTAAGAACATTTTGATCTGCATGGGTGTCGTATTCTGCGCTTCGTCCAGGAGAATAAAAGCATTATTTAATGTACGACCTCGCATGTAGGCCAAAGGTGCTATTTCGATGACATTATTCTCCATGTAATACTTCAGCTTCTCCGAAGGGATCATATCGTGCAGAGCATCGTAGATCGGTCGCAAATAAGGATCTAGCTTTTCCTTTAGGTCACCCGGTAAGAAACCAAGGGTTTCACCCGCTTCCACCGCAGGTCGTGTGATTATAATCTTTTTGACCATCTTATTTTTGAGGGCTCTTACGGCCAGGGCTACCGAGATATACGTCTTACCGGTACCGGCAGGACCCAACGCAAATACAAGATCGTTTTCTTTAACTGCATAAACCAGTTTTTGTTGGTTAAGGGTCTTTGGCTTTATGGTAAATCCTCGGGTACCATAGATAAGCACTTCCTCGCGATCCGGAAGCTCTTCTTCCGCTTCCTTGGACAGATAATTTTGGACATTTTCCTCGGTGACCTTACCAAACTTATGGTAATGAGCTACCAAGGAATTTATGATATCGTTTATTTTTAAGAGATCAGTGCTTGAACCTTTTATCCGAATCTCGTTTCCTCTTGAAACTATTTTACTTTTTGGGAATGCGGAGGCTACTTCATTTATGTTTTTATTTTCAACTCCAAGAAAGTCAAGAAGTGATACATTTTCTAGCGTAATGACTTTTTCTACCAAAGGCTATTTTATTTTGAGTGTAATCTAATATGGTTAAAATTTACTTAATTTTGATCGGTAAAAGTACAGAAACAGTCTCAATATTTGTGTTTTTGGCCAATCAGCTCAAAATCACTTACAAACCATTAACCATTCTCACCACAGCTAGTCTATGGCTATAATTACTTTATTATCTGACTTTGGGGAGAAGGATCATTACCAAGCGGCGGTTAAAGCGAAGATACTATCCATTAACCCTAATATTACGATAGTAGACATAAGCCACGACATAGGCGCTTGTGATATCGCACACGGTGCATTTGTGCTACAAGCAGTTTACAAAGATTTCCCGGAAGGCACAGTCCATATTATTGCCGTAGATTCTGTGGGCAGAGCCGGAGATAAATTCTTTGCTACTGAACTTGAAAACCATTTTTTCATTGGAACGGACAATGGCTTCATCGGACTTATTAGTAACAAAACGCCCAGCTTTCAAGTAGATATCAACTCTGTGCGACCCGAAGAAACCACTTTTCCTGCCAAAGAAGTATTTGCGCCTGCCGCCGCTAAATTAGCTAGTAATACATCTATACAAGATTTGGGGCCACCACTTCCTGAATTGAAAAGAATGCTTGGAAGGCATGTAAAAGCGAACAAAAGTATTATTTCGGGTCACGTCATACGAGTAGACCACTATGGAAATTTGATCAGCAACATTGACAAGTCGACATTTGATATTTTAAGCAAGCAAAAAGCTTTTAATATCATTTTTGGAAGGGAGAACGCACGAAGGATTAATCACAGCATTAACCAGGTGGATGCGGGAGACATTTTTGTAATATTCAACGAATTGGGCTTCCTCGAAATTGGTATAAATCAAGGCAAAGCCTCGGACCTTTTGGGGCTAGGCTATGACAGTCCGGTAATGATAAAATTTGATGAGTGATCTAATACGAATCGTGCGAATGACCTTCCGTAAAGATGAAGTTGACAATTTCTTGTCTGTTTTCGAGGAGAGTAAGGAAAAAATTAAGGGTTTTGAAGGGTGCCTACACTTAGAATTGCACCGGGATTTTAATGAAAAAAATATCTTCAGTACGTATAGCATTTGGGAAAGCCAGGAAGCACTTGACCGGTACAGAACGTCTAAACTTTTCAAAGAGGTATGGACCAAAACTAAGCCCTTGTTTAAGGAAAAACCAATCGCCTTTTCAAACAAAAGTATTTTAAAAGTCTAGTTGTTGATAATGAAATCATTGGACATCTTTACAAGCCATTTGCCCAGGTGGCGGTGGCGCTAGCTATAGGCAGGTAGACGCCCTGGTTAATTTTTATAAGTTGATTATTATATATTTATTAAATCTTATCTGTATCTGTAAATTAGGCCCAGGTGGCGGTGCCGATAGCTATCGGCAGGTAGACGCACTGGTTAATTGTGATAAGTTGAAGATTAAAGAGGTCGGAAAACTTATCGGTAAATGTAAAGTAGGCCCAGGTGGCGGTGCCGATAGCTATCGGCAGGTAGACGCACTGGTTAATTGTGATAATTTGAAGATCAAAGAGGTCGGAAAACTTATAGGTAAATGTAA
>JBCCIX010000044.1:0-15553 GCA_039028075.1 Bacteroidota bacterium
ATTTACAACCGGATTAGTGTTAAAAGTAAACGGCGCCAAAGAAGGTGTAGTGATATTAATATCTGAACCACCATCAAGCTTATAAGTAACCTGAAAGGGTGGACGAGCATTCACCGGCACGTTGAGTTGCAGAGGAACAGGTTCGCCGGAACATACTACACGGTTGGCATCTGTAGTGACAAGTTCGGCTGTAGGTGCCGGCTCGAATATGACAACATCAAAAGGGGAAGCAGTAATGATTTGATTGCATAAAACTAAGTCTACCGTAGCCCTTACACGCAAAGTAGTATTTGTGGTTAACCCTCCTGAACTTAAGGTAAGCAAGCCATTATTGCCATTTGAGGAAGACAGGACGTTGTCGCTAGCGTCCAGCAGTTCATATAAGTAATTCGTAACCGAACCCGGAATAGTAACATTTACAGACTCACCTTGACAAACTGATGCGGATGAAATAGTTATGCCTGTATTGATCGGTGGCAGAGGAGTAATATCCAAGCCAATAGATGAGGAATTGGCACTGAAACATCCAAACGCAGATACGGAACGTGCTACATAATTTTGACCCAGTCCGGGCTCAGAAACTTCCAGGTTACTACCATTAATTACATTACCGGCGCCATCTTCTAACGCAGATCCTATATCTGGCAATCTGTACCAACGGAATTCGGTTTCCGGACCGCTAGGTATAGCGGTTATTGTAATACTATTGCCTTCACAAACAGAGCTGATAGTGCTTGATAATATGGGGGCTGAAGGTAACGGATTCACAATAATTTGGGTTCCGGATGAAGCAACACCTTCGCACTGTGCACCTGCCGGATCTGCAATAAACCTTACAAAATAGTATAAGTCGGAAGTAGTCCCGTCGCTCACAGTGATGGTAGAAGTAGTAGCAATAGCGCTTGCATCGTCGAAGTTTGAAGTAGTTGAGGAAAACCACTCCTGCCCCAATCCACCAGGATTATTATCGACGCTAAGGGTGATGTCACCGTCATTGACGCAGGTATTATTCGTGGAGGCTACGGCGTTGGGTATAGCACTAGGCGGATCAGTAATGGTAAGGTTAACTGTATTGGATGAAACACTCGTGCAGTTACCGGCGACAGTAGTGACCTCTATGGTGTATGCGCCATCATTGGCGGAGCCTTTTACCTCGAGAGTGGTCGGATCGCCATCAGCATCTGTGACCTCCAATCCATTATTTTTCCAGGTGAAATTAAAATCGCTTATTGGGGAGTAGGTAGCAGTATTTAAAAGTTCGAGCCTGACATCGGGGTTGGTCGGACTTGGGTCAGAACAGGTGATCGCATTAAAACCAGATACTACGGCGATGCTAGGAGCAACTGGCACATCGTTGATAGTGATTTCGATAATGTTAGATATCGAAGAAGCACAATTATCGACTCCCGCGCCGAATAACTGAACTCTATACCGCCCTGATTGGGAACTCAGGGTAAAGGAACGCACACCGGTGGTAATGATCTCCGGAACAAACGAAGAGCCGTCAAACTTAAACCACTGAACTGCATTGGCTTGAAAATCAAAACCCGACGACTCTGTAGCAGTAAGAGTTACTGAACCAGAACCCTCGCAAAAAGTATCCGAACCTGAAGTTATGGCAAGAGATGCCGATAGGGCCGGCTGTATTTCCACAGCCACTGGTGTAACCTCAGTTTCTAAAGTAGCACAAGCGCCAAACCCTCGGACACTCACCGTGTAATCTCCAGACTCAGAAACTGCAGCGATCTGTAAAGTTTGAGCCGTGGCACCACTTACGGCAAGGCCATCTTTGAACCATTGATAACTCCAGCTGCCGCTATTATCGGGGTCGGCTGTAAGTGTTACAAAACTTCCAGCATTTTCACAAAAAGCGCCGTCCGTAGCACTTCCATCGCCGTTCGTCTCCAAAACAGAGATAACAACAGCTCCCGGGGTCGGATTAACAGTTATGGGGTCGCTAGTTGATGTGAACGTACACCCAAGCAGATCTTCTTCCACAGCAATACTGCTACCGTCAGAGGTTTCAGCAACAATAAATACCAGTGCGCTATTGTTGGGCGTAGCATCGTCGAGAGTGGCATCCGTCGGAGGTGTCCAATTATAAACTGTGTTGTTCGAGGAAGTGCTTGATAGCTGGACACTGACTCTGTCGCCCGCGCAAAAAATAAAATTGCTTTCGTCAGAACTTGGTGCCTCTCCGTTGACTAATTGTACATTGAAATTAACGCCATCAGGTTGTTCTTGTACGCTCTGTTGTTGGGTAGAAGACGTAAAAGTGCAACCTTCTGGAGTAGTCACCGACGCCCTTATAAAGTAGGTAACCTCATCTGCGGTAGTGATGTGGTTTAAAATTGCACCTGAAATTGAGGTTATGGGTGCAGTAATCGGACCAAAAGATCCGAAATTTTCGGTGAAAGAGGAGTTTGTGGCATATTCAAATGTAATCTGGTCTCCATTGACCAAATTTGTCGAACCTGATCCGTCAAGGTCTAAAATTACACTACCACAATTATCAGATAGATCACCCGAAATCGTGAAATCAGGGCTCACATCTTGACGAACCGATAATTCAAGCTTTATGAAGTTGTCACAGGCCACTCCAACCACATCATTGACGGAACGAACAAAAAGAGTTTTATTCCCAGGTGTAATTTGGGCAGCCGAGAGAGCCAGTGGCGGGGTAAACGAGGTCAACCCGGAAGTAGGTGCATCGGTAATACTGTGACCATCAACTAGAATCCATTCATGATCAAAGCCGGCTGTATTGTTAAATTCGACATTCAGATTCTTGATGCAGGTAGTAATGACGGCAAGTGGGTCGGTAATAACAGTTCCATCGAATGAACTGAACGATGTGTTTGGTAAAGACAATATATTAGCGTCTTGAGTAAGTGAAATTTCCCCACATGAATTTCGCTCTATTAAAGTGACTTGGACATCATCTCCGTCATTAATTTCTGAATCCAGAAGTTCTAAGTCAAACGTGTTCAGGTCGCCGGAAAAATTGATATTTGAAACAATGAACGCACCTGCAAAACTCGTCTCTAGCAGCTTTGTAGCGGTGGTAGCGTTCTCGATTATCCAGCGAAAGTCACCTTCATCTGTGGGTACAAGAAAATTTGTGGTTTTAGCTACGGATATAGTACCGCCACTTTCACAGATATCTCCCGAGAGACTAAAGGTTGGAGCTATTTCATTTTGAAATGACAGCTGAATAACCGGTGCTTGTAGAACACAACCTGAATTTAGAGCATTTTGGGATGTAACTGTCACCTCAAAAACATCAGTAACTGTTACGCCTGTATAGGTATGAGATATGGGTAGTGAGTTACCATTATCCTGGATTTGTTGCTCGGTAAAACTATCGATAGTTCCGTCACCCCAATTCACATTTATGGACGAATTCTCAGAAAGTGAACCTGCCTCCAAATCCATTAAAGCGATAAACTCCCCTGAAGTAGGTAAACAGGCCAACCCGCCGGCAAAATTTTGAGGTAGTCCAAGAACGAGTGTTCTCCGATTTATGGAAATAGGCTTAGATATATTATCGGTGCAGTTGATACCATCCGCTTCCGTTAAGGCTACATCAATAATATATTCGGGATTTGACGGAACGTTTTCTTCATAGACATGTAAAATGGAGTTGCCAGAAGGGATGTTCTCTACGGTACCGTCACCCCAGTCTACCGTAGCCATTACATCTGAAACCCCTTCAAAGATCAGAATCACCTCTAAAGGGTCAAGGACATCACAAATATCGATAGTGCCTGGGGTGGATAGTAATGAGATATCCTGGTTATTATTTACCCTGATTTTCACATCGCTAACAGTAGCACATTGTGCCAAGATCTGACCGCCTGATGCGATTAGGATCCCAATAACAAAAAAGGTAACGACGACACTCCGCATTTTATAGAGATTAATAAAATGATGGAGCAATTTAGACGAACACTAGCTTATATACCTTAGATGTAATACACCTCAGAAAGAAACGCATCGGGCGCAAGCAGTCTTCTAAACCGTCCAACTACAAACAAACCTTAAATAAAAGTAATAAAAAATAGTCTTTAATCTTAGATTAAGATGACTGATTCGTCCGGATAGCAGACGTTGTTAAAATAATTGCTTAGTCAAAAAACCTCTTTCGTTAAAGCGATACCCTACGAAAAGCTTAACGTTACCCGCTACCGCATTTACGTCCAATTCGGAGATCTCGTAACTAACCCCCTGATTCACAAGGCTCAAGCCTCCAAAAAAAGAATCGCTATTGTAGCCAAGAGCAGCCCTTACGTTCAAGATAGGTCTAATGTTTAGATCATTCGTTTCTTTACGTTCTGTCGAATACCGGGACCATAGGTGCGCAGGTCCGGCAGAAAAACTAAGGTTTAGGTAAAACTGCTTGCAAATAAAATTATGGGTGTAACCTGGTAAAATGCCGAGGGCTGTAAATCGACCGCTACTGATGTTTAACTCCGCTGGTAAATCGGATTGCGTTTGTGTGGGAACAAGTGTAGAATCTCCTGAAAAACGAAAAGTAGAGACCGTAAAACCTAACAAAAATGACCCCGCACTTTTCAGCTGAATATCAGCCTGGTTGTAAGCAGAGCGGTAGGAAAAACGCTTGTGATTGAATATGTAAAAAGCATTCAACTGCAAATTATTTAAAGCCAAATCATCACGCTGGGGAAAAGCATCGCCACTTCGCCAAGTAGCGTAATGATCCTCAGGACGCTCCAAGTAGAAGCCTGAATACCGCTGAAAATTAATATCAGCGCCCCATTTTTTCATGTAGAGATTAGCCTGGAAATCAAAGGCATCTGTTTCACCGTATATCTCGGGGTCCTGGCTATTATTTCTTAATCGAAAGGAAAGTTCTACGCCTACGTCAAATGCGTACAGCCCCAGGCCTAAATAATTATTAAAGGTAGGCTCATACAGGATATCACTAACTCTATCCGCTTGATCTTCAATATCCAGGCT
Organism: Bacteroidota bacterium; assembly: GCA_039028075.1. Taxonomy (GTDB): domain Bacteria; phylum Bacteroidota; class Bacteroidia; order Cytophagales; family Cyclobacteriaceae; genus Fulvivirga. The sequence continues at coordinate 4,981 of JBCCIX010000044.1, forward strand.
TATGCTCCTGTTGGTCAGCAGAGGCCGTAAGTAAAATTTATCATTTAGCTCCTGAATGTAGGTGCTATCTCTAAGTTCTTTTCGGTCAGGATGCGTAGCTATAGTCTGTGCCGGTAAGCTGCTAAAGCCAGTCAGTACGACAAAAGATAGCAGCAACCTCTTCATGGGTTAGAGAATAAATTCACTCAAGTCCCGGTTCTTGACCAGATTTTGAAGCTTTTCCGTTACCATTTCCCGTGTGACGTTGATTTTAGCATGTGGACCAATCTTATCAGGAACATCAAACAAAAATTCATTAAGCAGCTGACTCATCACCGTATGCAACCTTCTGGCCCCAATATTCTCTACCTCCGTATTGATGTGAAAGGCCGTTTCCGCAATCTCATCCAAGGCCTCTTCTTGGAAGGTAAGTTCCACGTCCTCGGCTGCTAACAATGATTCATACTGCTTGGTAAGCGCGTTTTTAGGCTCTTTCAAGATATGGAAAAAGTCTTCTTTAGTAAGATTCTGAAGTTCTACGCGTATTGGAAAGCGACCTTGAAGCTCAGGAATAAGGTCAGAAGGCTTAGCTACATGAAACGCACCAGCCGCCACAAAAAGAATATGATCGGTTTTGATGTGGCCGTACTTCGTATTTACCGTACTCCCTTCTACAATGGGAAGTAAGTCACGTTGAACGCCCTCGCGACTAACATCGGGACCTCCTTTTTTGGATGATCCCGCAGCAATTTTATCAATTTCATCGATAAAAATAACTCCTGTGTTCTCCGCCTTTTTTATAGCCAACTCTTTGACCTCATCCATATCAATCAAGCGCGAAGTTTCTTCATCCAATAAGATCTTCCGGGCTTCTGCAATGGTAACTTTTCGCTTTTTCACTTTTTTGGGCATCATATTGCCAATCATCTCCTGAAGGTTGATCATAGAAGATTCGTCCATCATTCCACCACCTACCATTCCAATGCCACCGGTAGACGGTTGCTTAACGCTAATCTCGATTTTTCGATCTTCCAATTCACCATTTCTGATCTTCTCGCGAAATCGCTCGCGTGTTTTCTCGTTTAATTCCTGGTCGTTTTTTGGTACGCCATCACCAGTCGCCGGAGTAGCCGTACTACTCACCGGAACGTTCTTCAAAGGTGGTATAAGTGCATCTAAAATCAGGTCTTCAACAATCTGTTCGGCTTTTATCTTTACTTCCTCCTTCTTTTCTGATTTTACGAGGTTTACAGATTGCTCTACTAAATCACGAACCATACTCTCTACATCACGGCCTACATACCCCACCTCGGTGAATTTTGATGCCTCCACTTTGGTAAAAGGAGCGTTGGCAATTTTCGCCAGCCGCCTTGCTATTTCTGTTTTACCGACACCTGTAGCTCCAATCATCAATATATTATTTGGCACTATTTCCCCTTGCATTTCCGACTTTACATTTAATCGTCTCCAGCGATTCCTTAATGCAATAGCTACATTACGCTTGGCTTCATTCTGTCCGATAATATATTTATCCAGTTCAGCAACTATCTCTCTTGGAGTCAGATATTGTTCGTTGTTTATCATGTTATAATTTTCTTTTTCTAAAAAAGGAATTGGTATCGGCTGTTAGGGTAAAACTGTTTGATCCACCCGCAGCATGGTAGCCTCCTCGACTGTAAGCAAATTCAAAAGCTTTAATCCTAAACATAAGACCAAATGAAAACCCTGCGCCGGCGGCAGTATCTTCTAGTTTTAACTCTTGCCGAACAAGATGGTTATAACCCGCCCTTACATTTATGTTTTTTGAAAGTAATAACTCTACCCCCACTGCCATACGACGAAATACACGGTCAAACGCACTGGGCTCTTCTTCGTCGGCAGCGGCATTGTCAGCATCAAAATAAGCAATATCCCCTTGAGAGAGGTTATAGCCGGTAAAAGTGAATCGAAAAGGCATATATTGAGGTTTAAATGTTACTCCTAATTGTACATCAAACGGTAAAGTACTGTTCTCTACATCAGAGTAATCGGAGAGTATAGTTCCAATGTTTTTAAATACCAGACCAGCGGTGAACGATTGATTCGGATGAACAAATAATCCTCCCAGATCGGTTACCAGCGCTAGGCTATTAAATCCTGCAAGGGAGGAGCTTAAGAACTTAACACTGGCCCCCAGTGTAAAATTACCTTCCTGCCAACTTGAACCCATGCTCAAAGCGGTTTCGGAAGCCGAAACGGTTCCTAACTCCGCTCCGGTGGCATCAAAGCTCTCAAAATCACCATAATCAACGTGATTTACCCCTATAAACCAAGTTTGATCACCCGTTAACTTGAATTGGTAAACCGTAGATAGTACGATCGCATCGGCAAAATAATCCAGGTAGTTAAAGGAAGCCTTCCCTACCAAACTGTCGGAGGCAAGCGCCGGGTTTGACAAGGCCAAGTTCACATCTTCATAAGGTGACGAGACATTTAATCCTCCCATAGCCACCGTTCTTGCTGTGTTTGGAATATTTAAGAATTCAAAAGAACGCTGACCTCCAACCTGCGCCATTGCCCATACTGGGAAACATAAAAACGTTAGTATAAATCCGGATCGAAGCATTAAAAGGACTAAGATGTTACTTTAACATCATCTTCCACTTTTAATTGCATCGGATTTTTAACTTTTTGATCAATCAACGCAATTTCCAACACCTGATCCACGGTATCTACATAATGTATGGTCAAACCTTTGATGTACTTATGATCTATCTCTTCAATATCTCGCCTGTTCCTTGTGCTCAAGATGATCTCCTTGATCCCTGCCCTTCTGGCCGCCAGTATCTTCTCTTTGATCCCGCCAACAGGCAGTACTTTTCCACGCAAGGTGATTTCACCGGTCATAGCCAGCTTCCCTTTTACCTTTCGCTGTGTGTAAATTGAGGCCAGCGAAGTAAGCATTGTGATACCGGCCGAGGGGCCATCTTTAGGTACTGCTCCGGCAGGTACGTGCACGTGAAGATCATACTGATCAAAAACACGATTGTCAATGTCAAGCTTATCACTATTCGCTTTTAAATAAGAAATGGCTGCCATCGCCGACTCTTTCATAACATCTCCTAATTGCCCCGAAAGCGTAAGCTTGCCCTTCCCTTTATTCAAACTAGACTCAATAAACAGAATTTCGCCACCAACCTGTGTCCAGGCCAGACCGGTAACTACCCCAGCTATGGCATTGCCTTGATACAATTCTTTATCGAAGATCTCGGCACCTAGAACATTTACCACCTCCACTTCAGTTACCGTAGTATTGAAATCTTCCTCCATGGCCACCGACTTGGCCGCATTTCTTACGATAGAGCCAATTTTCCTTTCCAGATTCCGAACCCCCGACTCACGTGTGTAACCGTCAATGACTTTGGTAACTGCCTTTTTATGAAATGATATATCCGAAACCTTGAGCCCGTGCTCTTTTTTCTGTTTGGGAATAAGATGTTTTTTGGCAATCTCTACCTTTTCTTCAAGCGTGTAGCCATTAATCTCGATGACTTCCATTCGGTCTTTAAGCGCAGGATGAATGGTATCCAGCGAATTAGCCGTAGCCACAAAAAGAACTTTTGATAAATCGTATTCAAGCTCTAAATAGTTATCCATAAATGTGCTATTCTGCTCGGGATCAAGTACCTCCAGCAAAGCTGAAGATGGATCACCTCTAAAATCGCTGCTGACTTTATCGATCTCATCCAAAATAAAAACCGGGTTCGAGGTTTTGGCCTTTTTTATATTCTGGATTACCTTGCCCGGCATCGCCCCAATGTAGGTCTTCCTATGACCACGAATTTCAGCTTCGTCATGAACCCCACCGAGTGATATTCTTATATGTTGCCTATTCAGCGCCCTGGCAATAGATTTACCTAATGAAGTCTTGCCCACTCCCGGGGGACCGTACAAACAAAGAATAGGTCCTTTGAGATCTCCCTTTAATTTTAAAACCGCTAAATATTCAATTATGCGCTCTTTTACTTTCTCCATGCCGAAGTGATCCTGATCTAGGACTTTTTGAGCGTGTTTTAAGTCAAAATTATCCTCAGAATACGTTTCCCAAGGGAGATCAAGCAAAAGCTCAACGTAGTTCATAGCTACCGGATATTCGGCAGCCGCTGGATTCATACGTGCGATCTTATCCAGCTCTTTAGTAAAATGAAGTTTTGCAGTTTCGGGCCATTTCATTTTTTCTCCTCGTTGGCGAAGTGCCTCTACTTCCTGGTCAGGTCCATCAAAACCTAATTCATCTTGCATTACCTTAATCTGCTGGCGCAAATAGTAGTCTCGTTGCTGTTGATCAATATCCGTATGGACCTTCTTATGAATATCTTGCTTCAATTCTAAGATTTGAATTTCCTTAAGCATTAACTCCAAAAGAAGGGTAGCCCGGTCCATACCATTTTCAGTTTCTAACAGTTGCTGCTTTTGCTTCACTTCCGCATTTAGATTAGAACTCAAAAAATGCGTTAAGAAACTAATGTCGTGAATGTTATCTAAGGCCATTTGAGCCTCCTGAGGAATTTCAGGGTTGAGTTGCAGAATTTTTCCGGCCGCCTCTTTCAGGGATTCAGTTAAGGCCTTAAGCTCTTTTTTTGATTTCTTAGGAAAGGGGCTGTCCAAAAGCTTCACCCTGGCTGTCATGTACGGGTCCTCCCCTAAAATCTCATCAATGCTAAAGCGATTCTTTCCTTGTATGATTATAGTAGTGTTACCATCGGGAAGCACAATCATTTTTATGATTTTGGCTATAGTGCCGATCGCATAAATATCATCTGCCGCAGGATCTTCTGTAGCTACGTTCTTTTGAGCTACTACGCCTATGACTTTGGTTCCTTTATATGCCTTTTTAACCAGTTTAATGGATTTCGTTCTTCCTACGGTTATGGGTATCACTACCCCTGGAAACAATACGGTATTCCTTATCGGTAGAATGCCCAAATCTTCAGGTATATCTTGCTGTTTGATATCGGAGTTTTCTTCCGGATTTATTAGTTGTACTAATTCTTCAGTATCTTCCTGCACTAGATCGGTCAAAAAATAATTGCCAAACATAAATTTTCAAGCGTTTAATATGCCAAATTGACATTGTTATGATTACCTCAACGGTAAATCCCTCACGATGTGATACGTGTCAATCGCTATGCCAAAAACTCTTTCTTAAGCAACCTTGATAAAAATACAATTTTGTAACATCTTTATCCATTTACTTGCAGGTCCGGCATATTGAAAAATTTGTCCATATACATAGTATTTTGCTGTTTCTCAATGGCTTTTTGCTTGAATACATCCGTAGCTCAAAAAAAGAAAAAAAGCAGAAAATCAGCAGGCACAGTAGTTCTTCAAGATACAATCAAAACTTACAGCGAGTCCGACTTATTTCTATTTCCCAATATTAATAAAGTACCCTACTATATTAATTCCAAAAGTCTTAAAACCATAAAAACGCTGGAGAAACAAGAAAAATGGGAGGAGCTTTATCCGATCTTAAGGCAATACGTGAAGAATTTCGGTATTGTAAATTTTTATCGAGATACCTATTGGATCTGGAAGCTGGCTAAACTTACCGAAACCTTTGGCAAACTGGATGAAGCTAAACTCCTTTACAAGTTAGTTCTTAAACATCATAGAGAAGATATTGACATCCGCAGTATAGAACTTTATTATGACAAGCTGACGGAGAACGATCAGGACTATTTTGTTCCCCTGGATTACTATTATGAACTTGTAGATTACCGAAAAGAAGTAGATACGCTACGGCCACCAAGAAGTGTACTCACGAATATGGGAAGTACCATTAATTCCGACCTAGCTGACTATGCACCTACACTAAGTGACCGCGATGATGTATTGCTATTCACCTCCAAAAGAAATAGTCACAGCCGTGGCCTTGACCCCGTGAAAGATGAAGATCTCTTTTTTGCAAGCCACGAAGATGGCTATTGGACACCAGCCAGGGAGTTTGAAGGCATAAACAGCATTTACAATGAAGGATCTGCGTGCCTCAGTAGAGACGGAAAAACGATGTACTTTGCTAGGTGTGGTTCTCCAGATTCATACGGTGACTGTGATATTTTCTCAGCTCAAGTAAAGGCGGACAGTACTTGGGGCAATGTAAAAAACTTGGGAACCAGTATTAATAGTACCGGCTGGGACTCCCATCCGAGCTTATCACATACTGAAGATACCTTGTACTTTGCTTCGGACCGTATTGGTGGTTATGGCCTATCCGATATTTATTACTCCACTAAAAAAGCAGGAGGCTGGAGCAAAGCAAAAAACCTAGGACCCATTATTAATACCAGAATGTCAGAAGTTAGTCCATTTTACCACCACGTTTATAATGTACTTTATTTTAGTTCTAGTGGTCAAAATCTAAATTTTGGTGAATTTGACATTTACAAATCATATCACGATGATAAAAATTGGGGAGAGCCCAAAAATATCGGACCACTGGTTAATGGTCCGGGAAGTGAATACTACTTCACCATTGACTCAAAATCAGAAGATCTTTTTTATGCGCGTTCAGCCGAGGAAGATCTTCGAAATATGGATCTTTATTCATTTCCGTTGCCTATGGAGGCCCAACCCGGAGCGAATACCAGCCTCACCGGCTCCTTGGTGAATGAAGAAACCGGCGAACCGTTCAAAGGCATTGTTTCCATTATTGACTTGGATAATGGCATAGAGGTAGCTCCTAAGTTCTTAAGACCCGACGGCACCTTTCAATTTGATCTGATCAATAACAACAATTATCTACTGATCATTCAAGGCGAAGACTTTTTCAGAATAGAAGAATTATTTTTCCTAGAAGGAGATATGACTCTTGAAAAATTTACGGAACCCATTTCAAGCAAACTAAAGTTTGAATCGTTGGAATTTGAAGAGGGCAAAGCCGACCTCACCACTCCTATGTACGGAGACTTGGATAGAATGGCAGATTTTCTTTTGGATAACCCTGATTTCAAACTGCGAATTGCCGGACATACTGACTCTGACGGAAGGGAAGATTTTAACTTGAGACTTTCCCAGGAGAGGGCCGATATTATCAAAGAATACTTAGTCTATTTCGGAAACATCGAGGCGAGCCGGGTAGATGCCAAAGGGTACGGCAGCAGCAAACCGATTGTGGACGAGAAAAGTGAAGAAGATAAGAGTTTGAACCGTCGCGTTGAATTCGAATTGTATAAAGAGTAACTTTTTTTGAACCTTACAAAGTTGCCCACGTCTTTCTCCCGAAAGCAGCTTTAAAATGAATCACAATCATATTTTTGATGTAATTCTCATACAAAAAGTTGGAGATGGTAATAAAGAAGCCGCTGAGCTTCTCGTAAAGAGGTGGCATAATCGACTTATTAGCCTTTCGTTCAAAATAGTCAATAACCTGGAGACCGCAAAAGATATTGTGCAGGACAGTTGGATGGTGATCATAAGAAAAGCCGGGAGCTTAAATGACCCGCACAAATTCAAAACCTGGGCATTTAGAATTGTTCATAACCGGTCTATCGATTGGATTAGAAGCCAAAAAGAAACTATAAAAATAGATGAGGTCACCATTAAGCAAGATGATGATTCAGGAGCAGAGGATCAATATGATCAGGTCAGACGAACCTTGAAACAACTAAAAGATAAAGATCGAATTATCCTCACCCTTTTTTATCTGGAAGGTAACAACATTTATGAGATCAGCGAGATACTTGGCGCTCCGGTCGGGACCGTGAAGTCAAGAATATTTTACGCCAGAGAACATTTAAAGAAAAAATATAAAGAGGTATATCATGAGTAAATCAAATGAAGAAATCGACAAGATTATCCACGAGACGTTAACCAAAGAGGAAGCGGAATTTTATGATCAATTAGGTGAACAATCCATCGTCAAAATGGCCTTTGATGTATACAGCGGTAAAGACAAATGGCTTAAAGTGATTATCGCCCTACTTACGTTCGCCTTTTTTACCGGCTTCGTATACAGTGCAGTACAATTGTTTAACGCTAAGGAGGTGCTAGATACCATACAATGGTTGGCTATTGGAGCTCTTTTTTTTGGGCTGAGCATGTTGCTAAAATTATGGCAGTGGATGCAAATGGAGAGAAATGCTATTTTAAGGGAACTGAGAAGGATAGAGCTTCAGCTATCTATAATTGCCAAATCCGCAGCTGAGAAGTAAGACTACAAAAGTGTTTAAGGCCTTTGCAGTCTGCTCGATCTATTGAAAGAATACCTTAAAAATATCGTTACCGAAAATAAAGACCATTAAAAGTAATAAGAATGCCATACCTATTTTCTGGGCCGTTTCCAGAAATCCATCAGACGGTTTCCTGCCCGAAATTATCTCATAAGACAAAAAGGTAACATGACCACCGTCAAGGGCGGGTATAGGTAGCAAATTCATAAAGGCCAAGACCATAGATAGTAAACCAGTCATTCTCCAGAAACGTTGCCAGTCCCAATTGCCACCGTAGGCTTTAGCAATGCCGATAGGTCCTGATAAATTTTTGGTGAAGGATAATTCACCCTTGAACATTTTACCAAAAGCCTTTATTTGTAAAAAAACAATCCCAAATGCTTCTGTGGTGCCCTTGGCGATTGAAGTTCCCAGATCGTAAGTGATCTGACTCATTTCTACTCCTTCAGGCCAGTACCCCAAGACAGTATCTTGTCTAAAATTTTCGTTAAAAGATAAGAGGTCGTCATCACGTAGTACCTTTAAATGAATAGAATCATTATCATAATTACTTAACTTTTCTCGTACCTGATCTTGATACTGCACTGGAGTACCGGAAATCTCCACAATCCGATCACCCACCTGCAATCCAATCCGCTCGGCCAGTGTATTTTCTCCTATTTTACCAATTTTCGACTCGTACCGTGGAAAGATGAAACTGGCCATTGCTTTTTCATCATTCAAATTATCAATGAAATTCGTTGGGATAGGAATATCAACGATCTCACCATCTCGATCTACAGTGTAGTATGCATCATCTGCTAAGAAGAGACTAGGTTCAAGGATATCTTGAAAGTCATCAAAATCCTGCCCATTAACTTTTATAATTCTGTCACCGGTTTTAAAACCCAATTCTTGAGCCAATTCATAGGCTACAATGCCACCCTTTTCGTTAACAGTGTCTTTAGGAATGTAATAGTCTCCGAAAACATAAGTGAGGGAAATGAAAATAATAATACCGGTTATCACATTGACTATTATCCCTCCTAGCATCACGATGAGTCGCTGCCATGCAGGTTTTGCCCTAAATTCATACTCTTTAGGCTCTTCTTTCATGGCCTCGGTATCCAAGGACTCATCGATCATTCCGGATATTTTCACAAAACCTCCCAAAGGGATAGCACTAAGCGCATATTCCGTTTCTCCCCATTTGAAGCTAAAGATTTTAGGTGGGAAACCGATTGAAAACTGCTCTACCCGCATCCCAAAAAATTTGGCAGCCAATAAATGTCCTGCCTCGTGTAACCCTACCAATATTGACAAGCTCAGTATGATCTGAGCTGTCATTACAAATCCTTCCATTATTTGATAAACTCTTGTGCTTTAATTCTAGTCTTTTTATCCGTCTCTACATAATCTTCGTAGGCCGGTGTTTTTATAAAATCAATTTTACCCAAGCATTGTTCCACCAAGTCCGACATTTCAAGGAAACCAATGTTATCCTTCAAGAACTCTGCCACTGCCACCTCATTCGCAGCATTCAACACACAAGGCATGTTTCCTGCTCTGGAGAGTGCGTCATATGCTAGTGCAAGGTTACGAAAAGTTTTGCTATCGGGTTGCTCAAATGTGAGGGCCGGATAATTTGCAAAATCAAAGCGCGGAAAATAAGTTTTAAAACGTTGTGGGTACGTCAGGGCAAACTGAATGGGCAACTTCATATCGGGGAGTCCCATTTGAGCCTTTATCGAGCCATCTTCGAACTGGACCATAGAGTGAATGATAGATTGCGGATGCACAACCACCTCTATTTGATCATTAGTCAACCCAAAAAGCCATTTAGCTTCGATGACCTCCAGCCCTTTGTTCATTAAAGATGCCGAATCAATGGTGATCTTTGCCCCCATATCCCAGTTGGGATGTTTCAAGGCTTGAGCTTTCGTTACACGGACCAGATCGTTTCGGGATCTCCCTCTGAAAGGACCACCCGAGGCGGTCAAAATGATCTTCTCTATAGGATTATGGAATTCGCCCACCAGGCACTGAAAAATGGCAGAATGTTCGCTGTCTACAGGTAAAATATTTACTCCTTTCTTTTCAGCCAATCCCGTCACCAACTCTCCGGCAACTACTAAAGTTTCTTTGTTGGCAAGTGCAATGGTCTTACCTGTTTCAATGGCCTTGATGGTCGGCTTTAAACCACGATATCCAACCAGGGCCGTGAGTACCAAATCTATAGAATCCATTTCCATCACCGATGTAATGGCTTTCTCTCCGGCATATACCTTTACACCGTGCGAATCTAGCTCACTAAGCACTTTATCGTAAAGACCTTCATTACCAATTACGACTACATTGGGTTTGAATTCAACGGCTTGCTGAATGAGCAGATCAGCATTATTGCC
>JBCCIX010000045.1:0-15379 GCA_039028075.1 Bacteroidota bacterium
CTCTATTTACTTAAATATACCCCTTTTTCTCGTGTTAGCCCACTAATTCAGCCTAAGATTCGTCACTGAAATTCTCCGAAAATTACCCCGATTTCTACCCCTGAAATGGTTTTTAAGTTTTCTAACAGGCACTAATTAGTCTCATTATGCGCCGTGTGGCAACATTAGCTCAAAAGGAGGAAATTAGTCCTCTTCAAAATCGTAACCGTTAGACAGGCGGTGACACCTATCTTACATGTCCTCATCCCGGTTTGATCAAGTACCCAAGAATATGGCCATACAGTTAAGCGTATCGCTAGTCTGCCTATCCTCAGCAAGTCCAATTCACGTTTCTTGTTTATCAAATAGGATCATAATCTCACCAACACTTGCATTCTATGAGCGTCAAGCTTCAAAAGCACAAAAAGTAAGAGTGTAAAACCGAAAAAGGACGAACCCCCGTAGCTAAACAGAGGAAGTGGTATCCCGATCACCGGAAATAGCCCGATGGTCATTCCGATATTTACGGCAAAGTGGAAAAAGAAGATGCATGCAACCACATAACCATAGACCCGCGCAAAGCGCCACTTTTGGCGCTCGGCGATATAGATAACACGCAAAATAAGCGCCACAAAAAGACCAATGGTAACGAGGCTACCTAACCAACCGTGTTCTTCACCAATAGTACAAAAAATAAAGTCTGTGCTTTGCGCAGGTACAAAATCGAATTTGGTTTGCGTACCTTTTAAGAAACCTTTGCCTACAGGTCCTCCACTGCCGATGGCAATTTTTGACTGGGTAACATTCCAACCGAAACCCAGCGGATCGGAATCAGGATTTACAAAGGCCTTTATTCTGTTCTGCTGATGGGGCTTTAGCACATCGTTGATCACATAATCGACACTTCGGATTACCCCGGCTACAACTAAAGCACCAAGAGCAATTAACACGATTCGTTTAATTCTTTTCTTATTCAGAAATATGGCGACGGTACAAATACTTAAAATTCCTAGGTATAAGTAGAGATGTTGTTCTACCATTAATGTCAGTATAAAAATGACAGCCGAGAATATTCCAACGATCAGTAACATAGGAGACATGCCTTCCCTGAAAAGAACCAACACCAAAACAGAATAAACCACGGCAGTGCCAGCATCTCCTTGTAGAACAATAAGACCTGCGGGCATACAAATGATGGCAAACGCCACCAACTGATTGGAAAGATTATCTATTCTAAACCCACTGGAATCAATGTACTTTGCCAGCGCCAATCCAGTGGCAAATTTTGCTAGCTCCGAAGGTTGGAGCCGAAAAGCGCCAATTTCAAACCACGAGCGGGAACCTGCTACTTCTTTTCCGAAAAGTAAAACCACTACAAGTAACAGGATAATACCTCCGAAAATGATATAGGCAAACGTGTCATAGAATCGAAAGTCCATGACCATAATGATAATGATCAATAAAACTGATGCACCGATGAATACAAGCTGCCGTCCACTGTTCAGGGATAAATCGAAAATATTTTGATATACCGTTTCGTCATAAACGGCAGCGAAGATATTGAGCCACCCGAGAAATGCTATCAGAAAAAATAGCAGTACAGATAGCCAATCCAAATTACCTGATATGTTATCTACCCTGGTCAATACAGAAACTCACCTCTTTTAACGAAGGCTTCAATTTGAGGACGCTGTGTTTCGCCTATTAAATATTTTTCGATCACCAAGCTAGCGATTGATGCTGCAGCACGGGCACCTTGTCCGGCGTCTTCTACGTAGACGGAAACAGCTATTTTGGGGTCGTCCTTGGGAGCAAATGCGATAAATACCGAATGGTCAGGAAGCGGATCATTCTGTACCGTACCTGTTTTGCCGCACACTTGAATATCCCTCAATTTGGCCCTGTATTGACCCGTACCGGAATTTACCACTTCGGCCATGGCCTCTACCGCCAACTCAAAGTGTTGGGGGTCCACATCGGTGTAGTGCTTTTCTTGATATTGAGGTAAAGGCTCGCCACTATCTCCAATTGATTTGACCAGATGAGGAATGATGTAGTATCCACGATTGGCAACCGTAGCCGTAAAATTTGCCATTTGAATGGGTACCACTAAATTCTCACCTTCCCCGATGGCTATGGAATAGATGTTCGAATACTTCCAAGGACGGTTGTTGTACGCGCGATCATAATAATTTACACTCGGCACGAGGCCACTTTTTTCATTAGGGAGGTCAATGCCAAGAGGAGAACCTAATCCAAAAGATTCAATGTAGGTATTCCACTTTTTCATTCCTTCCCGGGTATCCTGATACGGGTCATCCGACACACCCCTATTTACTACGCGTTTCATTACGTTATAGAAGTAAGGATTACAGGAATTTGTTATGGCACCTACCAACGTTTCGCCAGGTCCGTGATAATGACACTTCATCGGTCGCATGATACAAGGTATATACGTGTTTCGAGTGATTACACCTTCATTCAGGGCTACCATAGATTGGATTATTTTAAAAATAGAACCCGGGCGATATTGTGCCATTAAAGGCCTATTGAAGAGGGGTTTCAAGGTATCATTACTTATCTCTGAAAAATTCCTGCTATAATTTCTTCCGGTAAGTTGGTTAGGATCATACGATGGGCCTGACACAAAGCTTAGTATCTCTCCTGTACCTGGCTCAATCGCAACAATACTTCCGGACAGATCCTCCAACAGGTACTCTCCGTACTTCTGTAATTCCAGGTCGATCGTAGTGATTAAATTCTGGCCTGGAATAGCAAGTGTATCGAACTCACCGTTCTGATAACTACCCTTATCTATGCCACTTACGTTTTTCAACTTGAATTTTACCCCTCGCTTTCCCCTGAGATGTTCCTCGTAATATGACTCAATGCCACTTTGACCGATATAATCCCCTTGCCGATAGTAGTTTAATGTATCTCTTTCCAGCTGCCTTGCACTGACCTCACTGACGTAGCCCAGGGCATTTGCCAAAATAGGTTCTGTATAGGCCCGGGTCGTACGAGCCTGGACACTAAACCCTGGAAAATCAACCAGAAAGTCCTGAACCTGGGCCAAATCTTTTTCCGAAAGTTGTTTCATGAACACATTGGGCCGCACATATGAAAAGCTTCGTTTGCCTTCCATATCGTCATATAAGTTGATAAACTCATTTTTGGATATTTCAAAAAGCTCACAAAACTTTAGAGTGTCTAGCCGCTTAACCTCCTTGGGGACAACGGTCAAATCGAACTGCGGAGTGTTGTAAACAATGAGTTTACCATTTCGATCGTAGATAAGGCCCCGATAGGGATATTCTACTTCCCTGTGAATAACATTACTTGACGCAGCTTGCGCATAACGATTATCCAGAACCTGAATAGAAAACAGTTTGATCAAAAAGGTTATAGCAGTGAATATAACGATCAGCTGAATTACATATTTTCTCGTCCGGTTCATCTCCTTCTCTTAGCGTAAAAGAAATACTGTAGTAAAAACAGAAAAATAAACGTGAATAGTGTAGAAGCTAAAACCTTGACCAGCGTGAATGTGAAAAGATGAAAGCCCCCTGCTTCAACATAAAATAGCACTAGATGGTGCAAAAAAACAAGGGGCAAGGCGTAAGAAACAAACCATTGCCATCCGTCTAAAGCTAAGGAGGGGAGTGCCCCCAAATCATAGCCTCCCTGAGGGGTGAGTAGATTTATCCAGTAATTCCTTAAAGACATTATAAATACAGATGCCGAGGCATGAATTCCTAAACTATCGTAAAAAATGTCAACGCCTATGCCCATGATGAAGCCTAGAAGCAATAGCCAAATCACACTCATTTCAATAGGTAACAGCAAAAGGAAACCGACGTAGGCAAGGCAAAAGGCAGAATCGAATAAGATAAAGTTTCGCAAGAGCAGAACTTGTAAAAATAAGTAAGCAAAGAAGGAAATGATCTGTAGTACAATCTTGGCATTCATTGCTGCGCTTCCCTTTCCTCCACTTGTACAGAATCTAATTCTGTTTTTAGATTATTTTTAACCAAATACACATATGAAAGCTTATTCAAGTCGCCTGTAAGCTCTGCTTTAATATCAAAAAACGGCGAGTCGTCTTTTAATCTAAACTCTTTCACCACGGCTATAGGCATGCCTTCTGGAAAAACAGCGTTATATCCGGATGTAACAATAGAATCTCCCTTTTGAATATTGACATGCTTAGGAAGGTAGGTAACTATGGCTTCGTATGGACTTTTGCCAGGCCACTGCACTGTACATAAATCCCCCGTTCGTAGCACCTTGGCCGATACTAAAACTTCAGTATGAAGTATAGAGGTAACCAGGGCAAAATTTTTCGAAACTGTTTTAACCTTCCCTACCACACCTTCGTTGTCCACTACCGCCATGCCGGGTTCAACTCCATCTTTACGACCCTTATTTATGGTAATATAATTTTGTGACTGTCTTACAGAGTTTTTTATGACTTTGGCCGAAGTAAAATCAAATTGATTATATAACTCGGATTGGGAAGCCGTAGTATAGAGTCGAAAGAGTTTAAGATTAAGCTTACTTACATTCTTCTTTAGCTTCGCGTTTTCCTCTGCCAGCTTTTGATTAACAGATTTTAGACGGAAGTATTCGCTTATGCTGTTAGAACTATTAAGAAAAAGGGAGGCATACCTATTCGAGGAGTTAAAAAATTTTGCACCCTGGTAGGGATTATTATTTACAATAAGCCAAAGACAGAATAGCTCCAAAAAAAAGAAAAACAAAAAGGCTCTGTACTGATATAAAAATTGAAATAATCTACGCATTTAAGCCTAGTTGATCTTGTTTAAAGCAATCTCCTCTTAGGTCATTAATACCGCTTTAAACGAGTTAAGATTTTTCAATGAATTTCCGGTCCCACGTACCACAGCCCTTAAAGGATCTTCAGCAATGTGTATGGGAAGTTTTGTTTTTAAAGCCAACCTTTTATCCAGACCTCTCAGCAAGGCTCCTCCTCCCGTCAAATGAATGCCATTATCATAAATATCGGCAGAAAGTTCTGGAGGTGATATCTCCAGGGCTTTCAATACCGCCTCTTCGATCTTCGATACAGATTTATCTAAAGCAAAGGCTATTTCGGAGTAGGATATTTTAATTATTTTCGGAATCCCCGTCATCAAGTCGCGACCCCTAATTTCGTAATCTTCGGGCCCGTCATCGAGTTCCGTGAGCGCCGAGCCTACCTCAATCTTAACTTTTTCCGCTGAACGCTCACCGATGAGAAGATTATGCTGCCTTCTCATGTAATCAAGAATATCGCGGTTGAAGGTATCCCCTGCTACTCGGATGGACTGATCACAAACAATACCTGAAAGGGCGATAACAGCAATCTCGGTTGTCCCTCCTCCGATATCCACAATCATAGAACCAATTGGCTGCTCGATATCAATGCCTATACCTATTGCGGCGGCAATGGGCTCATGGATCATATACACTTCTTTGGCTCCGGCGTGCTCTGCTGAATCGCGTACAGCTCGCTTTTCTACTTCGGTAATCCCCGAAGGAATACAAATGACCATTCGATGTGAAGAGGGAAAGAATTTTTTACCGCTGTCAATCATCTTGATCATACCTCTGATCATATGCTCTGCAGCATGGAAATCAGCGATCACACCATCCTTAAGGGGTCGGATAGTTTTGATGTATTCGTGCGTTTTTTCATGCATCTGCATGGCCTCCCGGCCAATGGCTAAAACTTTGTTTGTATTTTTATCAATCGCAATGATGGAAGGTTCATCCACCACAATTTTATCTTTATGAATGATCAATGTATTCGCAGTTCCAAGATCAATTGCTATGTCACTGGAGAAAAAATCAAATAATCCCATGCTGTGGTTTAAAAAAGTTCTGGATGGAGATCAAGCCGAAAATTACAAATTACTTCTTAATGAATCGTTAAATAACCTTTTTTTTAATGCTTAAAATGGCGTACTCCGGTAAATACCATAGCCATGTCATTTTTGTCACAAAATTCAACCGAATCCATATCCTTGATAGAACCTCCTGGCTGGATTACAGCTTTGATTCCTTCTCCGTGAGCGATCTTCACACAATCGGGAAATGGAAAGAACGCATCGGAGGCCATAACCGCTCCCTGAAGGTCAAAGCCAAATGCTTTGGCCTTAGTAATCGCTTGCTTAAGTGCATCTACGCGTGAAGTCTGGCCTACTCCACTGGCTAAAAGCTGCCCCTCTTTAGCTAACACAATAGTATTAGATTTGGTATGCTTACACACTTTGCTAGCAAAAAGTAGCTCTTTGTTTTCTCCCGGAGCGGGTGCCTTCTTGGTTACAATTTTCAGGTCTCCCATGGTGTCGGTTTTTACATCTCTGTCTTGTTCAATCACTCCATTGAGCAGGCTTTTAAATTGCCTTTTGGCCATCAGGCGCTCTTTCTGCTTGAGAAGTATTCGGTTCTTTTTCTGGGAGAGGAGTGAAAGCGCATCCGCATCAAAATCAGGTGCTACCAAAATCTCGAAGAATAAGGAATGTATTTCTTCGGCAGCGCCCATAACCACTGGCTTATTCGTAATAAGGACTCCTCCAAAAGCGGAAACTGTATCCGAGGCAAAAGCCCTTTCGTAAGCCTCTTTTACGGTATTTCCAGTGGCCACACCGCAAGCGTTGGTATGCTTCAAAATAGCAAAAGTGGTTTCGTCGAATTCTTCGATAAGATTAACCGCTGCATCAATATCCACTAAGTTATTATAGGATAACTCTTTACCATTTAACTGCTCCAGCATGGAACCTAATGGGCCATAAAAAGCACCTTGTTGATGAGGATTTTCACCGTAGCGGAGGCTTTTCTTTTCCTGTAAGCTTTGCTTAAAGCTTCCCACTTCGTCATCGGCATTGAAGTACTTGAAAATGGCTGAATCATAATGTGAACTGATATCGAAAGCTTGAGTGGCAAATCGTCTTCTTTCTTGCAAAGTGCTGGCTCCCTTATTTTTTTCCAAAATGGCCTGTAGCTGTGTATACTGACTTCTGGACGATACAACGAGAACATCCCTAAAATTCTTGGCTGCGGCGCGTATCAACGAAATGCCACCAATGTCAATTTTTTCAATGATATCTTGCTCCGAGGCTCCGGATGCGATAGTTTCTTCAAACGGATATAGATCCACTATAATTAAATCAATGCTGGGTATTTCAAACTCGTTGGCTTGATCAACATCCGTTGCCAAATCTCTGCGGTGCAGTATTCCGCCAAATACTTTGGGATGTAATGTTTTTACCCGGCCTCCGAAAATAGAGGGGTAGCTGGTAAGATCTTCAACCGCGGTTACCTCGGCCCCCTGTCTTTCGATAAAGTCCTGTGTTCCTCCTGTTGAATAGATTTTAACCCCCTGTACTTTTAGTAGCTGAATTATAGGCTCCAGATGATCTTTATAATAGACGGATATCAGGGCGGATTTAATTTTTTTAAATGACATGTTGTGTAATGGTAGACAGTAGGATGCGGTGATCCTGCCAAAAATTAAGCGGCAAAACTATTACATTTTTCGATATTTGGTAATTACATGCTCTATCAGTCTAGGGAAGTGTTCATATTCTAGTTCATGTACTTTTGAAGCAATGGAATCTGGCGTATCTGTTGCGTTGATAGCGCACTTGGCTTGAAAAATAACCTGGCCTTCATCATATTTTTCGTTGACATAATGAATGGTTATTCCCGTTTCGCGCTCCCCCGCTTCTTTTACCGCGGTATGTACTTTGTTACCGTACATCCCCTTACCTCCATATTTCGGCAGCAACGCAGGATGGATATTGATTATTCGATCCGGGTAGGCTCTTATGAGGTATTCGGGTACAAGCCATAAAAAGCCGGCAAGTACAATGAAGTCAATTTGATATTGATTCAGGGTTTCTTCAATACTCCTAGACGTATAGAAATCTGAATGAGCAAAAACAAACGTAGGGATGTCTAATTTCCAAGCTCTGGTCAGAACAAACGCATTGGGCTTATTGGATAAGATCAGAGATATCTTAACATTATTTTTTGACTGAAAGTACTCGGCAATCCGTTGAGCGTTTGTTCCACTACCCGAAGCGAAAATGGCAACCTTAGTTTTTTCCAAATCTTATTTAGTTTAGCACAAATGAAAGAAATGACATACACTAAAAGAAGCCCATACTCATAATCCCTATGAGCATTATTATTTTGCAGTAGTTGCTTAGTTGCGCATATTGACCCACCGTGTCCGCCTTACGCAACATATAAGAAATAAAACCCAGAGGAAAGATCAGTCCCAAACAAAAAACTGCAAGTTCGTCGCCGGCAAAAGTGTACGCCAAAGAACTCATAGCCAGAAAAAACAGAAGACTAAAAATGTAGAGCAATATTTTAGTGAATCTTATCCCGTAGACGACGGGTAAGGTCCTGCAACCAAAGGTGGCATCCCCTTTTACATCTTCAATATCTTTGATTACTTCTCGGATTAATGTGAAGGAAAAAGCAAAGCCAGCAAAAGCGAGTACCATTATATTATGAGTTTCGTAAAAAAAACCAACAACGTAAACGGCCCAGCCTGTCAGCAGTGCTACCGAGAAATTCCCGATAAAAGGCGTTCTTTTAAGTTGATTAGAATAAAGCCATAATAATCCGACAGACAAAAGATTGAAGACTCCAATGTACATGGAAAGGTAGGCACCGATAAGTACGCCAATTCCGCTCAAGCCGATGTGCCACATCATTGCCACTCTCCGCTTTACCAATCTTCCGACCACCACTCGTTTCGGCTTATTGATCAAATCAATTTTAACATCGTAGTAGTCGTTAATAATATATCCGGCCGCAGCTACTAACATTGATGAGAGTGAAAGTAAAAGCAGCTTAAGGTCAGTAACAAAGTGGATCACCCCTTGGCCAGCTTCAACCAAAAAAATTGCGGTTAAGTACTGCGTAAGCGAAATAATAAGCAGGTTCCAAACCCTTGTCATTCTGATCATCCCACTAATGGGAATCAATGAAGACAGGGATTTTGCTGATTTCATGAGCTATGCTTTACTTCAAAAGTAGTTCCTTGTAAAATTTAAAGCAATAGTACGGAAAGGTCGGTATTTCGGATACTCACCGAAATAGAAGCTGATTGACCTTCGATTCACAATCCTGTGCACTAAACGGGATAACACGATTGAGACGTAAAAAAACAAAGCTCCTAAAATTTGCATTGGGCTGTATTAGATAATACCATATATTTGAATATGTACACAGCCAAAATTGAAGACCGAGAATATAGCATCACTTTCGATCAAAAAGGCATCACTTTAAATGATGCACCCTTTGCGTGGGATTTAAAAAAACTGGACGAAACTAGCTATCATATCATCAAGGAAGGCCGATCCTACAATGTACAGGTGGAAAGCTGGGATAGGCATGAAAAAACCGCGCAATTGAAAATTAACGGGAAACCGGTAATTGTTGCAGTAAAAGACAAATTAGACCTCCTTTTGGCAGAGTTAGGGATGGATAAACTTAGCTCCTCTCAAATAAACGATGTGAAGGCACCCATGCCCGGGCTTATTCTCTCATTGTCCGTAGAAGAGGGGCAGGAAGTAAAAAAAGGGGATCCATTACTTATTCTAGAAGCTATGAAGATGGAAAATGTAATTAAGTCACCGAGTGATGGCGTTATAAAACTCATCAAAGCAAGTCAAGGTGATAGTGTAGAGAAAAATCAGGTTCTTATTCAATTTTGATCGACTCCGTGTCTTAATTCCCAAGAGCCCCCTATATTTATGCAATTTTTCAAACCTACAAATCTAGCTTCTCCATGAAATATAAAAGGATACTATTGAAACTAAGTGGGGAAGCGCTCATGGGCGGGAATCAATACGGTATTGATCCCAAAAGACTAAAGCAATATACTGACGAGATTAGGGCGGTTAAAGATTCAGGGGTAGAGGTAGCTATTGTGATAGGTGGTGGAAATATTTTTAGAGGTGTTCAAGCGGAGGGTTCAGGAATAGAGCGAGTTCAGGGGGATTACATGGGAATGCTGGCCACTGTAATTAACGGTATGGCATTACAAAGTGCTTTAGAAAGTGCCGGACTCTACACCAGGCTGATGTCTGGCATAAAAATGGAGCAGGTGTGTGAGCCTTTCATCAGGAGAAGAGCTATTCGTCATTTAGAGAAAGGTCGGATCGTAATATTCGGTGCGGGAATTGGAAACCCTTATTTCACCACAGATTCCACCGCCAGCTTACGTGCTATTGAAATACAGGCTGACGTGGTACTAAAAGGAACGCGGGTTGATGGAGTTTATACAGCAGACCCGGAAAAAGATACTTCCGCCACGCGTTACGACGTATTGTCGTTTCAAGAGGCTTATGAGAAGAATTTAAATATTATGGATATGACGGCATTTACGCTTTGTCAGGAAAATAACTTGCCGATCATAGTTTTTGATATGAATAAGCCTGGGAATCTGGCGGGTATCCTAGACGGCGAGACGGCCGGAACACTAATAAAGTAAAGCAATTTGATCATGGAAGAAATCCAAATGTATCTCGAAGACGCTAGAGAAATGATGGAAAAAGCGCTAAAGCATTTAGGGGGTGAACTTATAAAAATCCGAGCGGGTAAGGCATCGCCAAATATGTTGGATAGTATAATGGTAGATTATTACGGAAGCCCAACACCGTTAAATCAAACCGCATCAATCACTACACCTGATGCCCGAACGCTAATGATCAAACCTTGGGAAAAGTCTCTGATTCAAGAAATTGAAAAAGCTATCATGAACAGTGATCTGGGACTCAATCCACAGAATGATGGTGAGCAGGTTATTGTCAATATTCCTATGCTTACGGAAGAAAGGCGTCAGGAATTAGTGAAGCAAGTACGACACGAAGGAGAACTAGGAAAAATCAGTGTTCGCAATGCACGAAAAGAAACGAATGATGGTCTTAAACAATTACAAAAAGACGGTGCGTCAGAGGATGATATCAAAAGGGCGGAAGACCAAGTACAAGCTCTTACCGATGAATATTCAAAAAAAATAGATGAGACTTTGGATAAAAAAGAAGATGAGATAATGACTGTTTAGTTTAGCCTTAGGGCAACTTCACGTTAAAAAACATCATCCAAATTTACTGCAATACCCAGGCGCACTCCAAAATCTTTATACTCACCATTTTCGAAAGATGTAACCGCTTCCACGCGAAACACTCTAAAAATATAATTAATGCCGTAGCCCAGTTCCGTGTAATTATTAGAAGTGTCAGCTGCCAAATAATTAGCAAAGAAACTTTCCCTCACGCCAGATAATCGTACAAGAGGCATCTGGGTAATCAAGAATTTCCTGAATTGATAGTGTAAACTACCTGTGAAATAATCATTAGTCGTGCTAAATTGGTAATACTCTAAAAGTCGGAAACTGCCAACAGGATCGGTAGTTGAAAAAGGGGTTTGGTTACCTAGGAAATGCTTGTAATCCATGAAAAAGAGCTGATCATCAGTCAGGAAGGTACCTACTTTGGCAGAAACGTCAACTATACCACGGATTCCTATTTTGAAAGTATGCCTATAGCCCGCCTCGATAAAACTAAAATCCACATCACTGTCTAAAAGATCGTCCACTCCTTGTTTGTAAATCAGCGAGAATGTAGGAGAAGAATTATTAATCGCATACCTACGGCCATTATTCACTCTGAACTTTAACCATGGCCTGTAATCAACGGATCCGGTAAAAACAGAAGCCTGGTGTGTTGGGAACGAGGTATCGGGAAGTTCGTCACTAACCGGTGCATTGGGCGTATAGCCATCTCCTGAACGATCTATAAGTCTATATCTGGAGTTGTTAAAAAGCTGTCTACGATGGGCGTGACTAAAATTAGCTTGCAAATTGAGTTTGTCCGCAAACTCTTGTCTAAATGAGAGCTTTACGTAGTCCTGTTCGTATATCTTCATGAAGTTTCTTTCAAGTAACAAGCTCATCAGAGAATTAACAATCGGATGTATAGGCTCATCTGAATTAAACTGCTCGATGTAACGTCCGGCCTCCGCCCGAAGGGATGATCGATTCCTAGATTCTCCGAAATCATATCTTACGTCGTAAAATCCATTGAAGCGCTCTCGAGAAAAGGCGTAGCGTGCTGTAGCACCGGTCCTCAACCAGTTCTTATTTTCATTTTTTATCGTTTTTGTGAACGAAACCCGAGTATTCAGGTCAAACCCGTCTACGGTATTGAACGCACCGCTGATTCCGTGCAATCGTAAATGCGTTCGATCGGCGAGCTTGTAGAAATTTCCAAAAATTGGATCTAATAATCTAGTCGCACGCTTTTTGTTTGTTTTTAATGTGTCGCCTTCGCTCTCTAGGCGCTCCGCTCTTGAAATGCTGTCAGTTTTAGAATAGCCCTTTACCTCAAGCTGCGTTAGTGGAATAGGTCTAATGGTCTGCCAGTACAGAGAGTCGCTGTTATGTGCGGTAGAGTCAACTTTAAATGATCTATTTTCTATTACCTCTGGTTCTTTGGACTCCTCAAGTTCTGCCTTTTCATACTCTCGGATCACTTTACGTAATTGTTTCCTAGTCAACTCTTTCCCGGAAGCCATCATATTTTGCAACTCACCACCTTCTTTGGTTTTCACCTGCTCCTCCAACTTCTCTGCCAGTTCCTTTTCTACTTTTTCATCAATTACCTCAATGTCCACATCCAAATCAGGATTGACTTCAACTTGATAATCACTGACGGTGGCCAGATATTTAGCTTCAAATTCGAAGCCCAAAACCTTTCCATCGACGCTAAAGTCATGCGTAATGGGAAGCCAGACATGGGCTTGAATGGGCTCGTAAATTTGCTTTACGTCAAAATTGATACCCAGCTTAGTTGTTTTTAGGTCTACACTGTAAAGACTCCAGTAATCTTCTACTATTTCTATTTTCCCTTGAAAAACATTATCGCCTTTGGATCTAGGGATCACGTTTATTTTACTGATTTCATATCCACGATCGCGATAGGTACCATCGTAAACAAAGCGGTAATATGAGAAGGCCCGGGGTGAAAGTGGAGATACTGAATTGGCAATTTCGGGCTCATAAAACGAACCGTAGACGTATCCATTTGGGCTGCCGTTTTTGTCTTCACCACTACTTCGAATAGATATAACTTTCTCGTTATAAGTATTCGGCCTGATATACTCCACTTCACTAACACTCTCCGAAATAAAGACCCTATCTTCATCGATGCCTTCCTTTTCCAGTGCCTTTCGCAGGAAAAATGGCGAATCCTTTAACTGGCCTGTACCTTTAATATAGACTTTAGCTGTGTAACGATCTACCTGCTGAATGTGAAACTTGCTTTTAGCAATGGCTTTGCGCATTATGGTATAGGCCGGGTCTTCTTTACCGGCCCTTACTTCAATATCTTTAAGGACTACTACCTGTGTGGCCAATTCAACATCCAATTCAATCCACTGATCAGAAATCTCAGCGACTTTCGTCAAAGATCCATAACCAATATATTGATAAACAATAGTATACGTACCAGGAGCGAGATTAAGCTCGTAGTAGCCTTCAGCGTTGGCGGCTGTACCGGTACCCACTTCTTTGACGTATATGGTTGCAAACGCTAATAATTGACCATCGTCTCCCGTAATCTTACCGCGAATACCGGTGCTAAAAATAGGTGAAACAATACAGGAAAATAGTAGGATGAGGTATACTTTACGCATAGTTCTGATTGCAGAAGATCGGGAAAAAACTCAAAACTTTTGGGGTTTCTAACGATAAAAACTTTTCGCTTTAATTATTTGTTCAACGGCATCATGCACCAAATATTTAACGGAAAATCCACTTTTAAT
Organism: Bacteroidota bacterium; assembly: GCA_039028075.1. Lineage (GTDB taxonomy): Bacteria > Bacteroidota > Bacteroidia > Cytophagales > Cyclobacteriaceae > Fulvivirga. The sequence goes on from JBCCIX010000045.1 coordinate 13,828, forward strand.
GCATTTACGAATAAAAGTTGCTGATATATCCATCATGGGTGCTTCTACCATTTTCACATTAGGATGCTCAATAAGCTCAGAAGGTTGCACACCAGGTCTGGGATAAATAAATAATGAGTAGTTTTCTAGCAGCACATCTGCATTTTTCCACTTGCGAAAGTGGCTAAGATTATCTGCCCCTAAGATGAGACTAAATCTCTTGTTGGCGTGTTGTGCGTCCAAATAAGTCAACGTGTCGATAGTGTAACTTGGTTTGGGCATTGAAAACTCTACATCAGAAGCTCTGAGTTTATAGTTATCATAAATGGCCTGATTAACCATATCCATTCTATCAAATTCATGTAGTAGAGATTTACGCTTCTTGAATGGGTTATGGGGAGATACCACAAACCAAACTTCTTCTAGCTCGGTCGTTTCCACCATGATATTGGCTATAATCAGATGCCCCGTATGTATTGGGTTAAACGACCCAAAAAAAAGACCAATATTCATATTTAATGCGCTATGAAATCGTTCACAAGTTTTTCGGCCTGAACTAAAGAGGTTGCCAGATCTTCATTCACCAGTGTTACGTCGAATTTATCCTCAAAACTCATTTCAAATTCAGCTTTAAATAAACGTTGCGATAAGCTGGCCTCAGACTCTGTATTTCTATCGGTAAGTCTTGACTTTAAAACATTAAGTGAAGACACTTTAACAAACACGGCAAGAGCGCGATCACCAAAATACTTTTTAAGGTTAATGCCACCTTTAACGTCTACATCGAAAATAACATGCTTTCCCTCAGACCATATCCGATGGATTTCGCTCTTCAGTGTACCATAAAAATTACCTTCATACACCTCTTCCCATTCTATGAATTCATCTTCGTCAATCTTTTTTTTGAATTCTTGGGGGGTTAAAAAGTAATAGTCGCGCCCATTTTCTTCAGATCGTCCTCTTTTGTCTCTCGTGCTGGCCGATATAGAAAAGCCCAAGTTTGGATGGGCTTCTAATAAATGATGTACGATCGTGGTTTTTCCAGAACCGGAGGGAGCTGAAAAAATAAATGCTTTGCCGTTAAACATTAAACTTATTCAGTAATGTGGATTACCTTGGAACGAATAGAAGCCACCAAACCTTCGGGGACCTGCTTACCACAGCACTTTTCCTGGATTAATTTTTTGATAGCAAGATCTAGATTATACTTCTCGTAACACGGCATACACCTTTTCAAATGTTCTTTAAAGTTTTCTTCTTCTTCGGGCGTAGCGGCGCTATCCAATACTAGATTCAGGAGTTCTAAACATTCAGCTTTGCCATTCTGATCGTTTGTGGTTTCGGTAGAGTCTAATCCCATATATTATCAATTTTTGTAGCCCATTTTTTTCGCATATCCTGAAAGCTTTTCCTTTAGCAGATTCCTGGCTCTGTGCAATCGTGATCTAACTGTTCCTATGGGAATATCGAGGATCTTTGCCATTTCATCATACTTAAAACCTTCAAGATCACATAAAATAATTACTGTCCTAAAATCAACATCTAACGCATTGAGGGCATTGGAGATTTCATC
>JBCCIX010000046.1:0-15102 GCA_039028075.1 Bacteroidota bacterium
ATTGGCAAAGCGGTATGATTTTCTGGTCATCGATCACCCTTGGGCGGGTTTTGCGGCTCGCACGGGCGTTATACTACCATTGGATCAATTGTTACCCAAAGGCTTCATAGCGGATCAGGAGTACAATTCCGTAGGAAAATCGCACGAAAGTTACCACTACGATGGTCAGCAATGGGCGTTGGCTATTGATGCAGCTACACCTGTCGCCGCCAGTAGGATGGACCTATTGGAAAAGGAAAATATCAAAGTTCCCGAGGACTGGTCGGACCTGGTGGCTTTGGCTAAAAAAGGTAAAGTACTCCTACCGGGCATTCCACAAGATACCTTAATGAGCTTTTACATGGTATGCTGTACGTTGGGCGAAGAAGTGTGTTTGTCCGAGGAGTATATTATCTCCGAAATGGTCGGTCTGGAGGCACTGGACTTGCTCAGGGACTTGGGACAACATATTGCCAAAGAAAGCTATGATTTAAATCCGATCAAGGTATACGAACGGCTTTCCACTGGAAATGATTTTTGCCATTCCCCCTTTGCCTATGGCTACGCTAACTACGCCAGGGCAGGATATGCTGCTCATAGACTCTACTTTCATGAAATGGCAGCAATTGCAGGACAGCCTCTGATCACCACCTTAGGAGGAACGGGTTTGGCCATATCCGCCAAGTGCCGATATACCGAGGTGGCGGCAGCTTACCTGCAGTATACAGCTAGTCCAAAGGTGCAAAAAGGACTGTTTTTTGATACCGGGGGTCAACCCGGTCACCGCACCGCCTGGCAAGATGAGTATACCAATGATCTAACCAATCAGTATTTTAAGAATACCCTGCCCGCACTGAAGAGGGCATTCCTGAGGCCCCGATATCACGGCCACCTGCATTTTCAGGATAATGCCGGGGCACCCATACGGCAGTACATGATGCAAGGCGGAGACCCAAAGTCATTGCTTGGAAAGTTAAATGAGCTATACCACAAATCACTGAAATGAGTAAGGAGCTGCCACTATCCGGACTACTGGTGTTGGAATTCTCGCAGTTCATGGCGGGGCCTTCCGCCGGTTTAAAATTGGCGGATTTGGGGGCCAGGGTTATCAAAATTGAGCGACCAGGCAGCGGCGAGGCAGGAAGAAAAATTGCCATCAAAAATATGTTTATCGGCGAGGATAGCCTGGTTTTTCATACCATCAATAGAAATAAAGAATCGTATACCGCCAATCTGAAAGATCCCACAGACCTCCAAAAGGTAAAGCAACTCATCCGACATGCGGATGTTATGACCCATAATTTCAGGCCTGGCGTAATGGAAAAGCTCGGCCTCGCCTATGCCGCTGTACGAAATATACACCCAAAGCTCATCTATGCAGATGTTTTAGGGTACGGCAAAGAAGGTCCCTGGGCCAACAAGCCTGGTCAGGACTTGTTAATCCAGTCCGTATCCGGCTTGACTTACTTGACCGGAAACAAAGACGATGCACCTACCCCCATGGGATTGGCCGCATCGGATATGTTCACCGGGGGCCACCTTGTCCAGGGAATTCTGGCGGCATTAATTCAGCGGGAAAAGACAGGTATTGGTTGCCAGGTCTCCGTCAGTTTGCTGGAATCCACCCTGGACATGCAGTTCGAAGCATTAACTACGTACCTAAATGCTGAAGATCAAGCGTTTAAGCGTGCTGTGAAAGGCAGTGCCCATCCCTTTTTAGGTGCGCCCTATGGCGTATACAAGACCAAGGACGGCTATTTGGCTATTGCCATGATGCCGTTGGTAAAGCTGGCTACTGCCTTAAAGGTCGAGTTACCGTCAGACTTTAAAGCACCATCCTCCCGGTTTGAAAAAAGGGACGGTATCATGGCCTTTTTTCAGAAAATACTGCTTGGGGAAACCTCGCAAAGTTGGCAGGAAAAACTGGAGGCTCAGGGTATCTGGTGTGCCGAAGTACTTGATTACGATAGATTATTAAATTACGAGGGGTTTAAGGTATTGGGTATGGACCAAAAGGTATTTACCTCCGATGGTACTAAAATTCATACCACCCGCTGCCCGGTCAGGATGGACGGTGAACGCATTTTTTCCGGAAAGTCAGCTCCGAAAGCCGGTGAACATACGCGTGCTATTGAAAAAGAATTCGACCTGGTGTGAAGCGGCCTCTAGAAGACATACTCGTGTTGGACTTCAGCCAGTTTTTGTCAGGGCCTTCTGCTTCGCTGCGATTGGCCGATTTGGGTGCGCGCGTCATAAAAATCGAGCAACCCGGAAGCGGGGATAGCTGCCGGGCGCTGTATGCTTCCAATGTGGAAATGAATGGGGATTCCTCCATCTTTCATGCGATCAACAGAAATAAACAAAGCTATCAGGTGAATTTGAAAGAGGGCCCGGGACGGGAAAAAGTGTACAGACTGATTCAAAAAGCGGACATCGTGATCCATAACTTCCGACCCGGGGTAGCCGAGAGGTTGGGGATCGGTTATGCGCAGGTCAAAGAAATAAACCCTGAAGTAGTTTACGGCGAAATTTCAGGGTACGGAAAAGAGGGGCCTTGGAAAAATAGGCCTGGGCAAGACCTGCTGGTGCAGGCTATCTCTGGACTTATGCAACTTAGTGGTAACGCCGGGGCGGGGCCAGTACCTATGGGGTTGGCCGTTGTGGATTTACTGGCAGGGATACATTTAAGCCAAGGCCTGTTAGCTTGCCTTTACCGAAAAATGAGGAGTGGCCAGGGGGGATTAGTGGAAGTCAGTATGCTGGAGTCCATCTCGGAGTTTCAATTTGAGTCGGTTACGACGTATTACCAGGACGGTGGTCAGGCCTTGGAGCGCACGAAGATCAGCAATGCGCATCCCCTTTTGGGTGCACCTTATGGGCTCTACCAAACGGCAGACGGTTATTTGGCTTTGGCCATGGGTAGTATACCGCAACTCGGGGCGTTGTTGAAATGTGATGATCTACTGCGTTTCCGGACCGTTGATTCCTGGTTTGACCGGCGGGATGAGATCAAGGAAATACTAAAGCAGCACCTGCTAAGCGCAACCACTACAGCATGGTTAGCCGTGCTGGAACCGGCCGATATTTGGTGTGCCGATGTATTGACCTGGGATCGCCTGTTTGATCATGATGCTTTTAAAGTGTTGCAGATGATTCAGGAAGTTCGGATGTCCGATGGGTATTGCTTTAAAACCACACGATGCCCGATACGCATTAACGATCAGTTTTTAACTTCTGAATTGGGCACACCGAAGCTAGGGGAACACACAACGTTGATAGATCAGGAATTGGCTATGAAATGAGTGTTGGGCAGGAACATATCATGGTTAAAAAGGAAGCTCAACTAGCGCGTATAACGCTTAACCGGCCACCAGCGAATGGGTATTATGATGAATTTTTACAATCCCTGTATCAAATCCTCTCGCACCTAGAATCAGAAGGGGATGTAAAAGTGGTCACCATCGAAAGTGGTATCGATAAATTCTTCTGTGCAGGGGCTGACATCAAGATTTTTGCCTCGAAGCATGTAGATGGGAATAAGGCTATGGTCGTTGCTGCGAGAGAAGTAGCCCGGTGCATCAGTGAGAGCGCAAAAATATACGTAGCTGCGATACAGGGGCACACGTTGGGAGGTGGGCTTGAGTTGGCTATGGCTTGTGATATCCGCCTCGCAGCTAAAGGTAATTACCTGATTGGGCTACCTGAAATTAAGCTGGGGCAGATGCCCGGCAACGGGGGAGCCGTTCGATTGGTACAGCTTTTGGGTAAAAGTAGAGCTACGGAATTACTCCTCACTGGTGACAGTATCACCCCGGAAAAAGCATTTGATTACGGCCTTTTTAACCACTTATATGAAGCAGTAACCTTTGAAAAAGAGTTGGATTCATATCTACATAAGCTTGCCAATGGTTCCAGAACAGCGATGAAAATGGTAAAAAATTTCCTGGAGAGGTATGAAGGTAAATCCCCCCAAGAATTACTGGCCTGGGAAAAAGAGTGTGTTGATCAATTGTACGATACAGAAGATGCCAAAGAAGGGTTCCGGGCCTTTACAGAAAAAAGAAAACCACGATTTAAATAGAAAAACTATGGAAGGGATAACCCACTACCCATGTTACATGAATGGAGAATGGCTTGATTCGGCCGGTAGGGACCAACTTGAGGTGAGGAACCCTGCGAATGAAGAAGTTTTTGCGACCATTACTACCTGTACCAGGGAAGATGTACAGTACGCATTGGAATCATCGGAAAAAGCACAGGTGCCATGGAAGTTATTGCCTGCCCAAACCCGGGCGGAGCATATCTATAAAATCAGTGGCCTGCTAAAAAAAGAAAAAGAACATTTCGCCAGGTTGTTAGTGATGGAGCAGGGTAAAACCTATGTGGAAGCCTTAGGTGAGGTAGATGATACCATCCGGTACATGACCTACGCGGCGGAAGCAGCCCGAAGAATTCAAGGGGCTATTTTCCCTTCTGATCAGCCGAACGAGCATTTGGCCATTTACAAAGTGCCCTATGGCGTTACGGTAGCGCTATGTGCTTTCAATTATCCACTGGCTTTGATCGGGAGAAAGGTGGGGCCGGCATTAGTTACCGGCAATACCGTGGTGATCAAACCACACGAGCTGACTCCAGTGACTACTTCGGAGTTTTGTAGGCTCGTAGAAGAGGCAGGGATTCCCAAGGGCGTGATCAATATGGTAGTGACCAAAGATGCAGCCTCGGCAAGTTTGCTGGTAGAGAGCCCGATCACAAGACTCATTAGCCTTACCGGCAGTACCCGCGCCGGGCGGGCGATGTATCGCGCTGCAGCAGATAATATTACCGGGCTCATTTTGGAATTGGGCGGCAAAGCCCCCTTCATCGTTTGTGATGATGCCGATATCGATAAAGCCGTGGAGGCAGCCGTCGTTTCCAGATATGCTAATTGTGGACAAGTTTGTATTTGCAACGAAATGGTGATGGTAGACGAGAAAATTGCCGATGAATTTACGGATAAAGTCATTGAAAGAACGAAGCAGTTGGTTGTGGGTGATCCTATGCTGCGGTCCACTCACATGGGACCTAACGTAAGTGGTCCTGGTCTGGCGAAAGTGGACGAATTGGTCAAAGAAAATGTAGCTCAGGGAGCTGAAGTGGTTTTAGGGGGTAAACGCCCGGAGGCGGACGGGTTCCAAAAAGGATATTGGTATGAGCCTACCATACTGGTAAATGTTCAGGACGGCCAAGCTACGTTGACGCAAGAGCTTTTTGCCCCGGTGATGCCCATCATGAAAGTGTCTGGCTTTGAAGAAGCCATTGCTTTAACTAACCGACGCGAGGAAGGATTGTCTTCCTATTTGTATACAAACGACTACCGAAAACACATGAAGGCTATAGATATACTGGAAACCGGTACCATATTTATCAACCATCCTATTGTGGGTTACATTCAAGGGTATCATTCAGGGCATAAAACTTCGGGAATAGGAGGGGAGGATGGAATTTTCGGCATCGAGGGTTATCTTCAAAAGAAGACCATTTACTTGGATTATTCCGTGTGATGGATAAAGCCGTATTGTTTTTGTGAACGATAAGCTTAGCTCAAGGTAATCGAAGCATTGGCTTCGGTCAACGTTAAGCTTGTGGCGTTACGATGCGCAGGGTTTAACAACGTTACGCTAAAAGCTTGTGGGCACCATGAGATCAAGGTATTGCGCTTACCGGTGTATTCCCCGCATGCGGTAGCGGAACATGGCCTTCAACCCACGAGACCCTTTTCGCACCCTACGTTCCACTGAGAAATTACTCAAGCAATGGGTCTTTTATCCTAGGCAAGGTGATGAAGATACCAATGATGTAGAACACCTCAAAAAATAACCCGCTCTTTGAAGACGTGCTGGAAGGAGAGATTCGCTTTCAACCGACTTTATTACGTTTTGAACATCGGTTTGATAAGCAGGCCAGCTAACAGTTTGCTTTATTCAGATCACATAGGTTAAAAATTGCGACTTTTTGACATATGATCGGGCGCAACTTCGTGTTACTTTGACATTATTTGGAAGTCACGGGTGCATTTAATTGTCGCATCTTCAATGAGTTTGGTATTCCAATTCAGCATGTAACGAAGTTCATATCGAAAATCTGAAATGTACACGACATGTATTGTTTAAGTCATCTCGGAGTGAAAGATAGAGATCTTTACCCTCGAGCAAGGAAACGTATCTTTTCTTCTTGGGCAAGACATCTTCACTGCCGATAGCCATCGTGATACGAACGGACTTAGGAAGCTAACTGTAAGCACGACGATTTAAAATGCACCTAGGTAATTGTAAATTGTATTATTTAAAGTTAGTGCTGTAACGCTAGTAGGTTTTAAGCGGTCCTTACCTTCGAAAAGCAGGAAATGTATGCCAAAGTGTAAGATCATTTTTTTTGACTGGGATTACCACTATGATTAAAGTCACTATCAATTTCGTGTTTTTATTTCTCATTTTTCAAAGTGGTTTAGCCCAATTCTCAGGAGGTTCCGGTACACGCAAAGATCCCTTCCAGATTAGCACTTTGGAAGATCTGCGTATGCTATCTGAGGATACGCAATATTTATCCAATCATTTTATTTTGCAAAATGATATAGATGCTTCAGATACCCGTAACTGGAATATTGTCAATAACGATACGTTGGGGTTTACACCCATCGCCTACTCATCAACAGATCCGGGTCAAAGCCATTTCGAAGGCTCTTTTGAAGGAAGGGGTTATACCATTTCCAACCTGTATATAAACCGACCGCAGGATATTCAGGTAGGTTTTTTTTCCTCTACTCAAGGAGCGGTAATCAACCATTTGGGATTGTGGAATAGTACAATAATTGGTGGTAATGTGGTAGGTACACTTGTAGGTCTAAGCCAATCCTCCAAAATAAGTAATTGTTACGCTACCGGAACAGTGAAAGCGTTTAATGAAGTCGGCGGTCTGATTGGAGCATCTGTAGATGGTCACATCGTTGGATGCTACGCGAACACAGCAGTCACGGGCATATCGAGGGTGGGCGGCTTAGTAGGAAGTTTATTCAATGGTCAACTTTCGGATTGTTTTGCCAGTGGACGGGTCACCGGACAGCTTGAGGTGGGCGGTTTTGTTGCAGCAGCGGGCGAATCTTCGATAGCACGTACTTACAGTATGTCTGAGGTTGCTACTCAGGATTTAGCTTCTTCCGGGGCTTTTGTAGGCTTTACGGCCGGTGCGCTAAATCGTATTTCTTCCTCCTATTTCGATCAGGATTTATCTGTGATCACTCAGGCAGAAGGGGAAGGGGGTCAGGGAAGTACCTCTATATTGGCTTTGAAAAGCGCTGATTTTTCTGATCCTTCCCTCTTTGAAGCATCTGGATGGGACTTTTCCGATGTTTGGGAAATTCAAACCTTTCCCCCTTTGGGCAGTCAGTCCCGGCCCTTTTTAAAAAGCCAGTTTTACGACATCCAGGTAGACATAAATGATTTTCCAGCCGGTGCGGCCACACGTTTCTCCGGAGCGAGTTTTTATGGCACTGGTGATCCGGTGACCGTCGAAGCAGAAACGGGCACAGATTTTGACTTTATAGGTTGGTACCTAGAAGATAGCCTGGTGAGTACAGAGAATCCTTTCTCGTTTACCTGTACCGAACCCATTGAATACACCGCGACGTTCAAAGAGAAACTGGCATTTCCTTTTAGTGGAGGACTGGGAACCGTCGCTGACCCTTATCAGATTGAAACGATTGAGCAGCTTCAAAGCATCAACGCACAAGCGACACTCATGGGGCGCTATTACGTTCTTATTGACGATATTGACGCGAAGATATCCGCCACCTGGAATAGCGGCAAAGGCTTCACACCGATTGGATATCCACAAACAGATGGCTCCTACCTGCCCTTCACAGGATCCATCGATGGGCAAGGCCATCGAATCGAATACCTGACCATCAACCGGCCGGAAGAAGATCAAGTGGCGCTGATCCGCTCTGGAGTTAATGCAGAAATCAAGCGCTTAGGGCTCTATGAAGCGAATATCAGTGGCTACGAACGCGTTGGAGGACTGTTCGGCCAGCTTACCGGTGAGCGATTCCGGGAATCTATTCGTTTTACGTACGTTTCCGGTGATATCAGCGGTTACGATTATGTAGGCGGTCTTGCTGGTACCATCGAAAATATGGAGGTGGAAGATAGCTACAGTACGGCCCGATTGATCGGAAATGCGAAGGTAGGTGGATTGGTAGGGGCAGGTTATGCAACGAATTTAAGCTCCTGTTATAACGCAGGAGCGGTGATAGGTAATGAATTAACGGGTGGAATTATGGGCTCGGCAGACCAAGATACCAGAATCGATCAATGCGCTTTTGATAGAGAACGCAGTGTGGTGAAGGAAGGCGTAAGTCAAAATTTCCCAAATCTCGATTACCTCTCTATCAGAACTAGCTCATTTAAAGACCCTTTTGTAACTGAACTGCAATTAGGCATGTACGGTGATCATTGGAAATATGCTTACGGGCACGATGGGTATCAGAGGCCGGTATTACTATGGGAAACGACTTACGCATTAACGGCCCCTGAGGTTCCTGGAGGCCAGCTGGGCGATGTACCCCGTGAGGTGGTGAGCAGCAGAAGTTCCGGCACCCTGACCGCGCTCCCTAACGCTGCTTTTATCTTTAAACAATGGCAAGACGATAGCGGAAATATACTCGGTAAGAATAATCCGTTGGTCATCGCTGAAATTTCGAGACCTACGCGTGTTGTTCCTGTATTTGAAGAGCGATTGGGCAGTTATCGCTGGATACTCAACGTAAAAAATCAATCCAATACTCAGATTGTAGGAGCTAACGTAAACTTCGATGGTGAAATCTATCAGACCGATTCCCTGGGGCAGGTTCGGCTGGAGCAACTTGCTGCAGACGCTTATCCTTTTGTAGTTTCTGCGCCTGGCTATGTACAGGCCTTAGATACATTACCCATTAGCAATCAAGATGTACAGGATACGATAACCTTGCTTCGAAAACCCTCTCCGATAAATACATTGACCTTTAATGTTAAGAATGGTACAAACCCCATACCTAATGCCGTCATTAACGTAAAAATGCTTGTCTCAGGGCAAACCGTTTCCACCACAACAGATCAAAACGGAAGAGCTACGCTTGACAATATAGCTTTAGATTTTACGGTATCCGTTAGTGCGGAGGGATTTGCGCCTGTTTCCGAAGATTATACCCTTGTAGACATTAAAGACGTTACCTACAATTTTCAATTGCTTTCCCTGAATGACGCTATTTTTCATATTGAAGATGAGAATACTATACCCGTAAGTGGAGCTCAATTTTTTATTCAAGGCGGGGACCAGTTTATTTCTAATGATCAAGGCAAGGTTTTCATTCCATCACTACCTACGGGTAGTTATAGCTATTGGTTAAATCAGACCGGATTTGAAACACTTACCGGTACGTTCAGCATTGAGAATGAAGTATTTAATGACACCGTTGTATTAAAACCACCCGTAGTGCCTGTCTACAAGCTTAATATTAAGTTAAGGAGTGGCCCTTTTCACTTGAATGACGCCAATATTTTGCTTAACAGCGGTCAATTTAACACCGATGATCAGGGGGAACTTAGCATTTTCGTACCGTCCGGTGATTATACCTATCAGGTATTTACAGAAGGTTTCTCTACTAATAATCGAGATACGTTGACGGTGGCTGATGCCGACCTAACCTCTATCATCGACCTGGAACCATTGAAATCGGCGCCGCTGACCTTCAAAGTTACTGAACCTGACGGTGATCCGGTCTTAGGCGCTATTGTAAATTTCGGTGGTTACCTCGGTATAACAAATTCAAGCGGAGAACTTTTAATCCCGGATATTCCCAGGGATCGGCACTACGATATTGAGGTATCCGCACCTGACTATGCAACAGTGCGCTCTAATTTATTTTTAGAAACTACTGAAGCCGGAGGCCTATTTTTGCGTAGGCTCTATGACCTCACCCTAACGGTAAAAAATGAAGCTGGCCAGTTGCTCCCCGAAGCTTATGCTGTACTGCGTAACACTACCTTCAATGCGGATGCTAATGGCTCCATTTTTATTGCTGACGTGCCTTCGTACTCCGATTACTTGCTTGAGGTGGGTGCGCCTGGTTACAATACGATAGAAGAGCCTATCCGTTTGGACAGCTTGGACGTTTCCAAAGCATTCAATCTTTCAACATCTCCTGCTTATCAAGTAATTTTTAATGTTTTTGATGATAGTAACCCCCTCCCAGGCGCTGAAATACTATTTAATGGTACCACCTACCTGACCAATTCCAGCGGAGAGGTAACCATCCAACCGGTGGTACCCGGTGACTATGAATATGTGGCTATGCTATCCGGTTATAACTCACAAGCAGGGATTTTACGGGTTACTGACTCAGACGTAACCAAGAAGATTACACTCGAAGTACAGTCCATTCCTGTCTATACGGTGCGATTTAATGTATCAGACGCTTCGGGCACCTTAGCCGCGGCCCAAGTCGTGTTTGACGGGACTAGGTATACCACCAATAATAAAGGAGAAGTAATTATTACAAACGTAGCCACTGGAGATTATCCTTTCACCGTATCACTCTTGAATTATAATGCTATTTCCGGAACAATAACGGTAACCAATGAAGATGTTCTCAAGGCTATTGTACTTGAAAAGGAGAAGGAAATGAATACGTACACAATCACTTTTACCATTGGCGATAGTGACGGTGCTTTGGAGGGAGCAACGCTAACCATAAATAACGCCACTTACTCATCGGATGATCAAGGTAGGATCTTCGTTTCAAATGTAGCAAATGGCGTGTACGCATACACCATTATCATGCCTGGCTACAAGACGTACCAAGGCACCTTGAATGTAAATGGAACCGATGAAAGTGTATCTATTTTACTTGAACAAGTCATTCTAAGCGTTGATTTGGAGGTAAATGGGTTACTAGTTTACCCTAATCCGGCAGACGAGCGTATTTTTTATCAGTGGAAAGAAGTGGATTCCATGTTTGTAGAAGTCATAGACCAATTAGGAAAAGTTGTTGTACAAAAGAAGATTCAGGGTAACGAAGGCAGTATTGATATGGCGAACTTGAAGACAGGCTTATATCTGCTCACCTTAACCTCAGGATCCGATCAACGAGTTACTAAAAAAATACATAAAAGATAATTGAGCATGGAAAGTGCACGTCAAAAATATAGTAATACCGCTGAAAGCTTAGGTGAAGTGCCACTTCTTCAGAATCCAACTTATTTTGGCTATCCGCAGAACCCAACCTTCTTCAAATATATCGGGCCTTGTAATAAGTGGTCACGACTTGGTCTTACTATTTATTTCTGGGTCAAAATGAACAATACGCTGTATCCGGCATGAAAAAGAATCAGGTCTTATCGCGCCACCAGACGTTTTCAATACTCCTGGATAAAACCCAACCATTTTAAATAAACCTACACAACTAATTTTTAATGAAAACTAACTATTACATGACAATGACGGCAAACAATTTAATAAATCGCTCACTGAGGCCTTTAGCGCTACTTTTTACCCTAGGGATGTTCTCGGGTTGTAGCGATGATGATGATTTTGACTGTGGCGGCACCACCATCACCTTTGAAACCGAGGTCATGGCTTGTAACACCATCACCATTACCCAGGTGGACGGTGGGTCAGCACCCTACGCCTATGCGATAAATGGGAACTCCTTTACCACGACTGCTACCTTCGAAGACGTAGCGGCAGGTAACTACACCCTCACCGTACGGGACAACAACAGCTGCTTGGGTACAGCGTCGATCACCATTACCGACAACCTGGCCGTGACCGCTACGGGATCGGCGTTTGAGGTGTCCGCGGCAGCCACAGGTGGTACGGGGCCGTACGAATTCAGCATCGATGGCACCAACTTTGGTACCAGCCGCGATTTTGCGGTAACCGATTCCACGGAGAGCTACACCGTCACCGTCCGCGACGCTTTCGGCTGTACGGCGACCTCCACCGCGGTACCCCCAGCGGCGATCAAATCCTACACCGACGACCGCGACGATCAGACGTACCGGGTGGTACGCATCGGCGACCTGGTGTGGCTAGGCGAGAATTTTGCCTATAACCCCAACGTGGCCGGTATGGACTCGGTGGCGTTTTGTCCGGATGGGGAAAGCGATGGCTGTGAAAAGTTTGGCCTGCTCTACCAGTGGGATGCGGCCAATAGTGTAGTACCTGATGGTTGGAGGTTGCCTACCGAAGCGGATTTTGAGGCGTTGGTATCAGAAGTGGGCGGGGAGTCGACCGCAGGCACAAATCTAAAACAAGGTGTTTTTAGAGCGATCATGGCTGGGAATAGGAGAGCTGACGGAAGTTATAATCCTCCTACTGAAATCACCATATACTGGTCGAGCGATGAATCCCCTTCAGAGGAAGATGTAGTCATATCTCTAGCAGTTGAACGGGATCTTTCTTCGATAAGATACGCTGATATCGATAAAAGCGCAGCTATGAGTATTAGAATGATAAAAGAAGACTAGGTAGATCAAAAAGGTTTGATGATTGGGGCGATGGTCTATTTCTAACCTACTCACAAGCAGGACTATTTATCCATTTATAAAAACAAATTAAACTTAATTCATGTCGCTCGATCTTTATCTTACCGGCACATTAGACCTTTTCAATACTCCCGGATACAATCCAATAATTTTAATAAACCTACCCAACTATTTTTTTAATGAAAACTAACTATTACATGAAAATGACCGCAAACAATTTAATTAATGGCGCATTGACACCTTTAGCGCTACTTTTTACCCTAGGGATGTTCTCGGGTTGTAGCGATGATGATGACTTTGACTGTGGCGGTACCACCATCACCTTTGAAACCGAGGTCACGGCCTGTAACACCATCACCATTACCCAGGTGGACGGTGGGGCAGCACCCTACGCCTATGCGATAAACGGGAACCCTTTTACCACGACTGCTACCTTCGAAGACGTAGCGGCAGGTAGCTACACCCTCACCGTACGTGACAACAACGGCTGCTTGGGTACAGCATCGGTCACCATTACCGACAACCTGGCCGTGACCGCTACAGGATCGGCGTTTGAGGTGTCCGCGGCAGCCACAGGTGGCACGGGGCCGTACGAATTCAGCATCGATGGCACCAACTTTGGTACCAATCGCGATTTTGCGGTGACCGACTCTACGGAGAGCTACACCGTCACCGTCCGCGACGCTTTCGGCTGTACAGCGACCTCCGCCGCGGTACCCCCAGCGGCGATCAAATCCTACACCGACGACCGCGACGACCAGACGTACCGGGTGGTGCGCATTGGCGACCAGGTGTGGCTAAGCGAGAATTTTGCATTCAAGCCGGCTGTAGATACGCTCTTTTTCTGCACTGACGACGATCCGGTAAATTGTGACGTTTACGGAAGGTTGTACAAATGGGAAGAAGCCAGGGATATTGTGCCGGAAGGATGGCAATTGCCCACTAAGGCGGATTTTGAAGAGTTAGTATCTGCGGTAGGAGGAGAATCGGATGCAGTTGATCGTCTTAGGCAAGGTTTATTCAAGTCTCTCTTGGCTGGAAGCAGATTTCCTGATGGTGATTACAACGTACCGGGTGAGATCACGTTCTATTGGTCATCTTCTGAATCAACTATGGATGAAGAGGCAGCTGATTGTCTCGAAGTCGACCGTGGGATATCCTTCACCAGGATAATCCCTTTGAGCAAGAAATTTGCTTTCAGCGTTCGATTGATAAAAGCGAACTAGTGCGATGTGCAGATGGTAATGACTCCTTTATCATTGTAGAGGTAATTGAGTCGTAAACAAAAGTTAATCATTCAGGGGTTGACATTCTTGAAGAATTTTGATTTGGCCGCTCTTGAAAAATGGTATCCTGGTTCGGCGTGGAGTACTTTGGGGACCATCTACTTCATTGCTGTTATTTAATGCTGATGAGCGACTAAATCTTTCAAACCAGAAAAAGTATTTTTACAGCGTCAGGGAAAAGATTTTTCTTCAAAGCTAAAAACTAGACCCACCCGCCAATGGGCAGTAGTATTTAAAAACTGCCTTTTAGGGAATTTAGAAGATGTTTTTAGCGAAGGATCCCAAATTGAAAGTTCCTTTTCCCTGACGCGAATCCTTAAATAGCAACTCGTATAGAAAAATAGACTCTATCTGGGGTGCTAAAGAGTAAAAAAACCTTTTCTTTAGGATAGCATGAATTTTTTGTCATTCGTTCAAACGAAGGACCGCAAAATTTGCATAAAAGTATAGGTTTCGAGAGACAGCAATAATTAGATTGGCATCAGTAAATTTATATACCATCTATTACCATCTAGCCATTGTAATAAACGTTGCCACCCCAACTTGTCTTTTTAAGGTATCAACAGCAGAACGCGACAAAAAATTGGCTATTTCTGCAACAGGGGAATCTCATCAGGTTTTTTGGCGACTGTTTCCAGCGGTTTTTCCGTTGCAAGATGAATAAGATGCTTCCTGGCGTCATCGATTGTAAGATAAATCTTTTTGAAAGCAAGATTTTGGCCTTTTGTCGTGTAGTGTGTTTATCGGTACTGAGTAGCCAAATTAATTCTAAAATTTTCCTTCTGTCGTTAGGATAGCCCGCTTTATTGCGGAGCTTAATTCCGCTTCGTTTAATCATGTTGATATACGAAACTTCTCACTACCCAAAGCACGGGCATAGAAATGGGCAGGACTTTATTCAACTCGAAATTTTCCGGACCTTCGCTTACCTCTCCAATACCTTCTTTTCTTACCACAATTTTTATTGTTCAGTTTTTGTTCGGGTGCATCAAAAGGTACTCATAATCAATTATTGGATATTGCTCAAACGTTTGAAATGCTAATAATGAAGGAAGATAGTTTATCCGATCAGCAAAGGGGTTTTTTGGGTTTGCCGAAAGGTAATAAATTAAGTGCGGCCTCCAAGCGGGCGCTCGAGTGGCCAGATCGGTCCAATGCCTGGTTTGGTGAATTCCAGGTATTTGACCTAAAAGGTGACTTGGCGTATGAAGAAGGAGTGGTACGTAGAGATCCCAGTGCCATCATTCAAGTAAATACAAAGTACTTTGTATGGTATA
>JBCCIX010000047.1:0-15085 GCA_039028075.1 Bacteroidota bacterium
AGTTTTTCTAAAAGTCGTTGTTGTATCGCCGGCAAGTTGATATCTGTTCTGCTGGAGCTTTCGCCGGACATTTCTGACGCTTCACCCATAGCAGCTATGATCACGTCAGCTTGATTCGCGATGGCTAAAGCTTCTTTTGTCATCTCCTGTTCGGAGCGATTATCCCGGTAGGTGTGCTTGCCAAATACGCTGATCCGTTTTTCGAGGGCAGCATCTTCTACGAAATTAGATCCTTTTGCTGTTACTAACGTGACACCACTACCACCTACCTGCTTAAGTCCGTCGAGCAATGAAATTGACTTTTTCACATCCGTAGCCACACTCCAGGTGCCGGGCATATTTTCAACGTTGTGTGCCATAGGACCAATAAGAGCTATTGTGCCCTCCTTTCTAAGAGGCAGAGTACTCTCATTTTTTAGCAGTACGAAAGATTCGGTCGCCACTTCTCTTGCTTTTGCCCTATTCTCTGTGGTAAAAATTTCTTTGGATGGCCGGGTATCGTCCATATACCGGTAGGGATCATCAAACAATCCCAATTTAAATTTAGCTTCCAAGATTCTCCGGCAGGCCTGGTCTATCTGCTCAATGTTGATCATTTTCTCGGCAAGGGACGGTTTTAACGTAGTTAGGAACCCCTCAGATACCATGTCCATATCGATCCCTGCGCTCAGCGCTTGCGCGGAAACCTGAGCGGTGTCACCTATGCCGTGTTTTACCATTTCGGTAATTCCCGTATAATCCGTAAGTACGAGCCCTTCAAAACCCCATTGATTTCGTAGTACCTCCGTCATCAACCAGTGACTTCCTGTGGCTGGAACACCGTCAACTTCATTAAAAGAGGCCATTACACTTCCTACCCCGGCATCAACTGCTCCCTGGTAAGGAGGGAAATAATCGTTGTACATTCTTAAGCGACTCATATCCACCGTATTGTAATCGCGCCCGGCTTCAGACGCTCCGTACAGGGCAAAGTGCTTGACACAGGACATCATGGTATTGTTTTTAGAAAGATCATCGCCTTGATAGCCCCGCACCATGGCTTGGGCTATTTGGTATCCTAAGAAAGGGTCTTCTCCATTACCTTCCGAAACCCGCCCCCACCTAGGGTCCCTGGAGATATCGGTCATAGGGGAAAAAGTCCAGGCTATTCCCTCCGCGGTGGCTTCCTGCGCTGCGATTCTGGCGGAAGCTTCAATGAGCTCCATGTTCCAGGTACAAGAAACCCCAAGAGGAATAGGGAAAGTGGTTTTATAGCCATGAATAACGTCCATAGCAAACAGGAGTGGAATTCCAAGACGACTTTCTTCTACTGCTATTTGTTGCGCTTTTCTGATTTTTTCCAGGCCCCGGATATTAAAGAGACCTCCGACTTGTCCTTCTTTGATTTTTGAAGCAATGCCTGTGCTGTTGGCCAGACCGGTGGTAATATCACCGGCGCTAGGAAGGTTTAACTGTCCAATTTTTTCCTCTAAGGTCATTACAGCCATCAACGAATCAATTCTGCTGCCGTAGCTTCCTGGGGAAGAATCCGACTGGCTCCCTAGGCTGGTACAGGAAATTACAAGACCTAAGAAGGCAATTGATACCATTTGAATTTGGCTAAGTTTTATGTTGATCATTAATATTTTCTTTCGGGGTTCATATGCTCAATCTTTATCGTAATAAAAACCTAGTTTCTTCAGGCCACTCTGCACTTCAGGCGCAGACATAAATAATTTCCAAATCAGCCCTGACCTATGGTTTTCTATCATTACCGGAATAGGCCCTTGATCAATAGCGAGGTAACGCGGTAAATACCAATTATTACTAAAGCTAAAAGCATCGTAAGGGCCATATTCTCCCACCAAAGTATCGGCTTCTTGGTATAAATACTTAAGAAATTGCATACTTTCTTCGGGAGTGTACGGAAATGAGGACAAAGCTGCCGTGGGCGAAATTACACCTAGGTCTCGATCAGGTCGGTGGCCGGCATATCCTTTCATGGAGTAGCTGGAAGTAAGCCCCCAGCAGTTTTCACCGTATCCTTCATACCCATTTGGGTTACTGACACAATGTTTGTGGTGAATCAAAGCCTGGTTTTGATTCAGCTTCCAATAGTCAGCGTATTGGTCCTTTAGACCCCGAGGGTCTAAACCCAAATAGGAATAGTGCGCCCAAAATAAAGGGCCCACCGGAGAACTGTTCCCTTCATAATGATTCAATTCTGTTTCCAGGCCGTAGTACGTTGTATCACGGGTTATTTCACCCGAGCGCGCCCAACCTTTGTGGTAGGCATCTACACTGACCGGATGCGTAGGTGAGGAAGCGGCCAATACATACATAATAAGACACTCGTTGTAACCACGAACTCCAAAATTCATCTCCCAACCATAATTGGGTGACCAGTGCCAATATAGAATATCCTCACCTCCTTTGGTATGCCAATCAAATTCAATTCCTTCCCATAGACTATTTATTTTATCGATTAGTTCCTTCTCGGTCGGGTTTTCAGAATTTAGGTACTGCCTGACGGTAAGCAGACCTGAGGCCAAAAAAGAGGTCTCCACCAAGTCTCCACCGTCATCTTTTTTACTAAAAGGCGTGACCTTACCGGTAGGGCCATCCCACCAATGTGGCCAAACTCCGTGAAAGCTATCTGCTTTCTCTAGGTAGTTAACTATTTTCTGAAGTCGCTCTATACCTTGTGCTCTGGTGATGAATCTGCGTTCCATACCAACCACAATAGCCATCAGGCCAAACCCGGAACCTCCGGAGGTAATTATATCTTTGGGATGGTTAGGGTAGATGTTATCCATATGCAAGCGTTCACGCGCCATCCCGCTTACCGGTTCTGCTCCTTCCCAGAAGTATTGAAATGTTTGCTTTTGCACTAAAGTTAGAAGCGAATCTTCGGAAAATTCCTGCGTAGGTCCCTCGCTTCGAAGATTGGAAGAACCTTTTGATCTAACGCACGCCATAACCATGTACCCAAGGGCTAAGACGTGAAAAACAACTTTGATGTATCGCATTAAGAGTATCAAGCTT
Organism: Bacteroidota bacterium; assembly: GCA_039028075.1. Taxonomy (GTDB): domain Bacteria; phylum Bacteroidota; class Bacteroidia; order Cytophagales; family Cyclobacteriaceae; genus Fulvivirga. The sequence continues at coordinate 3,025 of JBCCIX010000047.1, forward strand.
TTCTAAATTATTTTCTGCTGAATAAGTCGTAGCAGCATAGTTGTGATATAGAACACTCACTGAACATTAGACCAGCCAGAAATAGTCAAATTGGATGAAACAGCAGCATTTTATTCCTGTCTCATCAACTTTCCATCCTTTGTCCAGCATTTTTAAAGACTACCACCCTACGTAGTTGAATCTAAAAAATGAAAGCCCATATAAGCAAGTTTAAAGCTTGATTTATGACTCGAATTTGGCTGAAATCACAGGGGTTTGCATGTCGTATTTTGCGTTTGAATCGCAGTAAAATACTGAGTATTCAAGTATTTTCACTTCGAAAACGATTGCATATATCGCTTTACACACAATCTTTAAGACCGAGCCAGTACGGAAAACGGGAATGCTCCTGTTTTTTTATCGTCAGTTAATTGACATAAACTATTTGATCATGCAGTTTTATAAATATTCATTTTTTTCAGGTGGTTAGTTGTTCATAAGGTGATGATCACCTTGTGTATTTGCCTTTTCTTAAATCCTTTTTGGCCGCTAATGAGTAGCAAACAAACCGTCAGGGATATTAATCCTTCTGTCCTCTTGGAAAATCAATTTAATTCACCCCGGTTGAAGGGAGTTAAATTGATTTTTTCGCCTTCCCCTTCAGGTATTCAAGCCTGCCTGCGCTGACGCTAAGTCGGACAGGGATAAGAAGGCGAAGATGACAAAGGATTAATTTGATGATTGACTATATGCTGATTAGTTTAATACTAAATTCATTGAAAATTCATTTTCCCCTGCCTTTTCTATTTTTTCATTCGAACCGTTCAATACATCTTGATGAATTACAATTTTTGCCGGCGGCCTATCACGTTTCCTTTCCAGCTTCATATCTAATATGGCCTCAGTCCCATCATTCGTTACTTTAAGCTGGAACGTTAGTTTTCCGAAAGTAGTATTGACCGCATTAAAGCTGGTTACCATGCCAGCCTTCAGCCAGCCTTTGGGTAATCCTTCAAAAAGATGTAGCTCGTCTCCTCTCTCTAGCGCCAAACTATGTCTCACCAGCCGAATGAAATCAACACTGGCCCAATTATGCGGCATATCTCCATGTGCCAGATAATCACCCTTAAAATCCACGGGGTGCTGTTCCTCCGACCAGCAGAGGAGGGGAGAGGCATGATTGGCAAAATCATATAGTATTTGTGGAACACGCTCACCATTACCTAACCATAGGTGGGAATGACCGTGGAAAGAGGCGGAATAGGTCCATAAGCCTTTGGGTAGCCAGCCTGTACCCAGAATCAACCCTTCTACCAGTGACGAGTCAAGCATGGCCAGCGTACCTAGCATCAATCGATCATCATTTTCATAGAGTTTTCCCGGAAATATGGAATGCATAAATGCCCACTGTCCCGTAGTAGGATTTAAAGTGTTGTGCCCCATGAAGGTGGGGACATACGTATTTCCGTATTGATCAATCTGCTTATCTCGATTTCTGGCCTTGTTGAACGTTTTAAAATAATCATCAAAAAATTGTTGCCATTCCACGGCTTGCTCCTCTTTAGCCAATTGCCGGGCGGCATGAATGGCCATTTTCAAACCACTCAATACCCAGTAATTGTTCGTGTATTCTGCATAGATACCGCCTATCCCACCATCGGAATTCCCTTTAGGCATCATCCCGTCTGTGAGTGGATTACCATCTTTATAAGAGTTGGCCCTATAACGTTTAATATTTTCTACTTCCTGTTCTATAAATTGCCACATGCCCTCCAGCCATTGATCGTCCTCGGTAAGCTGTGCATGCCGCCAAACCATCCATAGCCTTAAACCGGCCTGCTTGGCGAAACTTTCCCCGGTATCCCCCTGTGTTTCCCCTACTTTGAAAATACCCTCGATGGCTTTTCTAACTTCATTTTCTTGCCCGAGATAGGTCATCGCCTCCATGAAAAACGGACCATCTACCGCCCAGGTACCGCGATAGAAAGTAGGCCCTACCTGGAAAGCGGGTATGTTTTCTTTGATTTCCCTGGCTTGATAGATATTTCTAACGGAGGAATTGAGAAGTGCCTGTATTCCTGAGTCAGGAACTATGATTTTATCGTAAGGCAGTTCCAGGTTATTCCAGTACTCTTTTATTTTCTTAATCTCGGAGTCATATGAAATGGGCAGTACGTCTTGAGGCAATCCTTGGCTTCTGGGGACTATAAATGATAGCTCTTCAGAAGCTCTCGCAGGCATCAGGACCGGTTCAAAGTCCAGGTAATAAGAATACTTCATTTTGGAGACATGGCCCGCAAAGCGTGCTACCGGTCGGGAAAACTGAACTAACAGTTGATCGTCCTCTCCGTACAATATTAAATACGCTTTGGTTTTGCTTTCATCTAAGCGTACCTGGAAAGTGGTATTGATTTCCAGTCTGAGCTGTGTCTTTTCTTCAATCGCGGTAAGATTTTGCATTTTAATTCTAAAAACATCGTACCTGCTGTCCAATGGATTTGCGCTGTCCTTAAATGAGGCAAAAGTGGTCTGCGCATAACTTAAATTTCCATACTGTGCGTAATTGTGGACAATGGGCAGCTTTTCGGATTCAATAACCTGATGCAGACTGTCAGGATAACCTTGATTAATGAACTGCGGAATAAGGGCGGTGCTATAGCCTTTATTTCTTTCCCAGCAGTAGTTAGGGTAAGGAAAGCCAATATGATTGGTGCCAAATTGAAAACCGTACCATAGGCTTCCATCATCCGCAATCATACTTTTATACAGATCGTCTTTTAACCCGTAGCAGGTTTGCCATTCCCTGGGTTGGTACCGGAAATCAACAGCCAGAGCGTCTGATGTGCCTATTTTTTCGCGGGTTGGTGCTTGACAGGCAATGACCAAAGTCAGGAAGTAAAGCAAGATGGGTTTCTGTTGCATAAGAGGTCTTAATTAATTTCGTATTGCCCGCTTAAAAAAATCACTTCTTTTTGGCTGCATACACAGAGAAGGTATGGAACAAGTAGGACCGTTGCTTCTATTTTCATCATTATGGTATAAAGTTTTGCCACTGATCTTTTACTGATCCTGGGGTTACCACAAAATCGAATCGGGAATAGTCTTCTTCAAAGTTCTGGTAGATGCTTTTGTTCTGATCAATACCAAAGGACTCGTAGGTTGATGGCGACTTGACATAAAGTGACGATTCCATGTAATTCAGATTGGCTTCCCAGGTAATTTCATCTGAGTTATCTAAAACAGGGAACCAGGCGAGTCCCCTATGAGCCCTTACCAGGTCATATTCGAAAGCATAATCACGTACGCACCAGGCGCCAAATGTCAGTGAATGCCTTGTATCTGCACTTATGGTGGCGTGTGCCCAGTCAGGAGGAACGATCACTACGTCCCCGGGGTTAGCAGAAACCGCAAAACACCGGCCTGGATCGTCCGTTGCCAGCTCTTGCATATAGATAATAGCCTTTCCATGCCATATTTCATACACTTCAGGGGTAGACCAACCGTTAGAAAAACGAGAAACCGCATGAATGTGCCCTTGGCTTCTGACAGGCTCTTGCCCTAACCTGCCTTTAGCGTAGGTAACCACGCCGAAGAGCAGATGTCGTGATTTTAATTCTTTGCTGTGCTCCTTTTTACCTACATCCATGGCTATCGAGTAAACGATTTCAGGCCCCTCACATTCAGGATCCCTTAAGCTCTTTCTGATACTGTCCAATGACCGATTCTCTACCTGGGGGCCAAATACTTCCCTTCCGTAGTTAAAACCTAACGGATCTTCCTGGGGGGCAATATCGACCCCGGGATCAAAAGATAAGTTCGCTTTAACCATGTCTTACAAATGCCTTTACGGTGGCACACTTTTTATTTTCCGATTTACCATATGGCCTGACGGTGTAGCTTCCCACAGCGGCAGGCACAATAAATGTTTCCGCATACTGGATAATGTAAGGCTTAAAAGTATGTGATGGACTTTCGACAATGACCTCTTCACCCTCTACCAGATTTAGTACATTCACACCCCCGTTAGTATAGTGCGCGACCCGCTTGGTAAACCAATGCCTTCTTGTTTCAATGAATTCTGATTTGTGTAACCCTGTTCTTTCTTCTATCCATCCATCGCCTTCGTTTATTGGTTCAATTTGATTAATGAGATTCTTTTCGACCCATGTTGTGGTACGGTCCCATTGGATGTTTTTGGAGCCACGTTCGATATGTATGGGTCGAGGTTTTCCATCCAGGCCTAATCGCTCCCAGTCCCAAAGTTTAAAAGTGAAAATATAGGGTGTAGCGCTTATTTCCAGTACCATAGCGTCTTTGCCAGAACAGTGTATGGTACCCGCGGGGATCAAAAAATGATCGTGCTTTTTTGCCGGCCATCTGTTTACATACCGGTCTGCGTCAAAATCAATGCCTTTGTATTGTGCCTGCTGTAGTTCCCGGACCATAGATTCACCGTCCGCATTTTCCTTCATCCCTAAATAAACCGAAGCACTTTCCGGGTCTGCATCCAGTAGGTAGTAGCTTTCATCTTGCGTGTAGTGCATTCCAAAATGCTCTTGTATGTATTGGGTAAGTGGATGAACCTGTAGGCTTAAATTACCTCCGTCCATGGTATCCAGAAAATCAAAACGGATAGGGAATTCATCACCAAATCGCCCGAATACGGCTTCTCCCAAGAGTGTTTTTGGCTGCTGAAATACCAGGTTGATGGAGGGTGTTTCGAATAGATCGTCTCCAATCTTTAACAGAAGGCTGTTTTCCTCGGGAACACAATCAAAACACCACGCAAAGTTATCAGGCCCACTATCTAAATCGCACACTTCCCGCATCCACTGCCCGCCCCAAGGGCCAGGGTCAAAAAACGGAACTACACGAAACGGGCGGTTCGCCGTATGGGTTAGTGCCTCATTTAATACATTCCCGCAGATCATTTTAGGGACTTTCCCATTGCCATCAATGACATAATTCCAGGAATTGTAAAGTGTTTTTTTATGTCTGTCGAGCACTCGCCAGTCTACAAAAAAAGAGTGTTTATAGTTGGCGGATGGACTTTCTGATTGGTTAAAAACACCCAGGTTATTGACCAGGTGTTTTCTCTGGCGCTGCTGGATTTCCCACCTGGCCATATCAACATATACCAGTAAGGTGGGATGCTCGTGGAAAAGCGCAGCACCTATGCCAAAGATCAGAATATTCCCTTTTGCTGAACGGATCCGTTCCTGTAGTGCCACAAACTTTGATTGATCAAAAAATTCGGTAAGCTTTAATCGAGTCATATAGCCAAATACCCGATCATCAGTTACCTCAGGGTATACCATTTTTTGAATTTCTTCCGGCGATTTCAATGCCTGCGACACCTCGATGACATAGTCAAATGACATGCGGTTCTTTAACTCCTCCAAATAAGCCACTTGATCTACTCCTTGATACAGATCTACCACCATGACATAACCCGCCCGGTCTTTCAAGGTGGTCTGAAATTCAGATGTAATTTCATCCCAATTTTTCCAGCAATACGCACTTGGGTCTTCTATCTCGACGTAAGGAAACTTATCATAAGTTGATGGACTATCCCTAAATTTTCCCATCGTCTTAATTTTCAGGGATTACAATTTTGGGAGCCCCATCCACTTCTTTTATTCTGGCCGCAAAGCCTTGCTGCTGAATGGTTTCATAATTATGTCCTGCATCACTAGGCCAGCACGCTCCGAAGATAAGTGGTTCATCGCCAGTGTTTATCGTGCGATGTGCTACTCTGCCCGGTATATAGTGCAAACTGCCCGGTTTCATTTCTTCCGCCCACACTTTACGATTCAAATCCATAAACAATAAGGCGCCTTTACCCGAGACGCCCCAATAGAATTCGCCGGTATCAATTTTTTGGTGAAAATGACCTTTGGTCATAAAATACTCTTTTCCAACCTTGCCAGGATAGAGTGTAGTAAACCCATAAAACAATCCCCCTTCTTTACCCTGCCCTACCGGGAAATAACAGGCTACTTCATAGGCTTTTTGATCCAGGTCTAGGGAATTCAATGCTTCCTGGTCAGCAAAGATCGATTGAATATCTCCAAGTGTTCGCTGACTGGTAGAAACTTCAGTGCCCTCCAGACCTCTCTGGGTAACTTGAATGGGTGGAGGTATAATATCCATAAGCTCAACTTTACCGCATAAAAATCGGGATGAGGCGGGAGTATTCTTTTGCCCAAATACTCAAGAATTGATGGTATTTTACCTGAATTGTTTTTCTTAAGCCCTAAATGGGTAAATATAGAAAGAGAGTTGTTGTGTAAACTTTTATCGGAGCCTTCGTGGAACGAAATATCCTTGACTAACTTTAAATGTGGATTAATAAGCATGAAATTACGATAATCCTTAGCCCTTTTAGCAAGTAAAAAGTTTAATTGTTTTGAATCAGTTTAAACATTATTTAGTCTTTTTTATTCTTTGTCACCGGCCTGTTTTATTTGCTCAGGACGAACCACAAAGCAATATTTATACTGTTAAAAATTTTGAAACTAATAAACCAATTGCTAATGTTCACATAAGAAATAGCGATGATCGCATAATCTCTTACACAAATGAAAGTGGAAAATTCATGTTGAAAAATCCAAGATTTCGCAGAAGCTTGCTAAAGCTATCCTGTGTAGGATATCAGACACTGTTTATTGACTTCTCTAAACTCAAGACTAACGAGGTAAAAATGATTGAAGACACTACTTTTCTAAAAGAGGTAGTGATTGAACCTATATCAGCAAAGCAGCTAGTTGTAAAGTGTATCGAGAGTTTGGAAAAAAACTATTTGGCTAATCAAATTAAAGGTAAAGGCTCAATTAAAATAGGCGTTCCAAATGACTCTGAGTTAAGTTCGGCTTGCGAACTAGAGTTTCAGGTTAAAAGAGAGGGCAGATATGATATTTATAATACGGACTGCCATTTAGGAGCTGATACATCTACTACCGAGATATTCGATTTAGTAGATTATGCTTTCCAGTTTGACCATATAATTAATGGCAGGGGGTTTTTAAATTATGCAAACATAGATTCATGGAGGTTTAAGTTTAAGAGAGAAGTTTATTATAACGAAGACACTTTAAGGGTGGTTACTGCCAAATATATAGTAGGGACGAATGGAAAAAATATGGTAGATCATTATGGTATTATTTACATTAATGAGAGAGATTATAGTATTCCTAAAATTGAATATCATTATGAATGGATCAAAACGAAACCTAGGAGAACTAGCGATAACTCGTGGTTTAGCGACAGAAAGTGGTATGGTTACGCCTATTATGCGAATAGAGGAAAAAAGTATGAAATTCTAAATTTAAAGTTTGATTTACAGCGAGATTTTTATAAAAACTCAAATGTCTTAAGTAAGATCGATAGTAAAAATTTTTTTGTTGAATATCGATCAACCCTAGATTAAACGTGTTTTGATAATTACTCTGTGCACGACATTGATAGCTTTAATCCAAAAGGTGATAAGCGTTTGTTAGTTTGTTGATCTACTCGTTAGTAGTCAGAAAGTCTCACGGAAGCAGGAGTATAATAATTTCTCCAAGGATTTATAAATTTTTTTGATCCTAATGAGCTATGGCTTCTGATTGAGAGAAAAATAGTCCTAATACACCCATTTGTTGCCCTTTTTCCGATATGACCTCGGGCTTACTTGCTTGGCTGCTTTAAACTGTTCATTGAAATTAGAAAGGTTGTTAAAGCCACTTTCAAAGGCAATATGTTGGATGGATAGATCAGTTTCTAATAAAAGTCGAGTGGCTTTGGTTATTCTAAGACCGATTAGATATTGTGAAAAAGTTTTAGCGGTCCTTTTTTTAAAATATCGACAGAACGAGTTAGTTGTCATATTGGCCAATTCGGCCACTTCTTTCAATTCTATCTTTTGGTCAAAATTCTGCAGCAAGAACTCAATACACTTACTTAATCGATCAAAATCACGGCTTTGCACTTCGTTATCATCGTTTGGAGGTGTTAAGAATTGTTTGTATTCAGTCTCAACCATTTTTTGCAGGAGGTTAAGCACTCTATTAATGCGCAAAATTCCTTTTGACTCATGTATATCCCACATTATTTTATTGAGTTGGCGATCACTTTTAAAGCGTATTCCACGAGTAGAAACTTCAAGCATTTGCTTGATGGGTACCAATTCATTCAGCTCAAATAGAGGTAATGCGCAAGGGATAAATAGAACCAGGCACTCAGCCTTTAGCGAATTATCCTGATAGTGTTCTTTGGCACTTTTCCAGACATGTGGAGTGTTAGATCCTACCAATACAAAATCTCCGGGCTTATAGTTTTCCACCGAACTACCCACCACTCTTGTGCCAAACCCTTTGATATTGTACATAATTTCTAATTCCGGGTGGTAATGCAAGGGAACCAAATGGTGCTTACGGTTGAGATGAAGACACTTAAATGTACTGTCTTCCAGTGAATCGAGATTTTGATAAAGCAATTCCAATGTTTTATTAACTCAATATTTAATTTAAGGCGAAAAATAAGCTAAAATTACATTAATGGAGAAGGATCAACTGACTTTAACCGTAGATCTTGGTGGGACCAGAAGTAAAATTGGAGTTTTCGGCCAGGGTCAATTAATGGTGTACGGGATATATCCTTCTTTTAAAAAAGAGAATACTTCCCATAACATGGCGCTCGTTAGTGACCATGTAAAAAGCCTTTGCCAGGATCATCAGTTAGACTACAATACCATTAAATACGTAGGTTTGGCTTTCCCAGGCTTAGTCAATACCGATGAGTCATATGTGATTTCGAGTAGCGGAAAATACGAAGATGCCGATGAGTTTGATTTCAAAAATTGGGCAATGGACTATTTCAAATCTAAGATTTGCATGGACAATGACTCGCGACTTGCGTGCCTCGGGGAAAGGTATTTTGGTGCGGGGAAGGATTTTTCGAATATGGTCACGGTCACCTTTGGAACAGGTATTGGAACCGGGGTAATAATCAATAATAAATTACTCATCGGCAAGCACTACCAGGCTGGGTGTTTAGGAGGACATGTTCCTGTAGTTACCGCCGGGAGAAAATGCCATTGTGGAAATGAAGGGTGCCTGGAAGCAGAAGCCTCCTTAGTGGCGCTGGAGGAGTATGCTTCATTAATGCCTGACTATAAAGAAAGTCAGCTGGGGGGTAAACGAAACTTCAGTTTTCAACACCTTTTTGAAGCCTATCGGCAAAAAGATGAAGTAGCTATTCAAACGGCTAATTACTGTATGGATTTATGGGCTACCGGGCTAATTTCGTATATTCATATGTATGACCCGGAGGTAATTATAGTAGGTGGTGGCATCATGCAGAGTAAAGATATTATAATTCCTTATTTTCAAGATAAAGTGGATAGGTTAGCCTGGACACCTTCACATAAAGTTCAGATTGTGGTTGCCTCCTTGGATGACAAGGCGGGTGTTTATGGTGCATATGCTATGTGCAATAATAGGATCGAAATTTACTAACGATAAACGTTAAAAAATGGGAGCTGAAAAAAACATCAATACACTGTTACCCTCACTAGGTAAGTTTTTACTTCTTCTTGGTTTCTGCTCTACATTGGTAGTTTGCTCCGAAGAAGAAGTGCTGATTTCAGAGAACGACATTATCAATTATGATTTAAAAGTATCCTCTTTTAACATTCGCTTTGATAATCCTGGTGATGACGAAAACCGCTGGGACAATCGCAAGCAAAATATCGTACTTTTCCTGGAAAGTGAAAACCTGGATATTATCGGGATGCAAGAAGCTTTGGTGCATCAAAAAAAATTCCTGGATGATCAGTTAAGGGATTATAAAAGTGTGGGCATTGGACGTGAAGACGGCCTTACCGCGGGCGAATTTGCTCCTATTTACTACAAAAAAGAGCTTTTTACCCTGCTCGACAGTGGCACGTTTTGGCTTTCTGAGACCCCACAAAGCCCTTCCATCGGTTGGGATGCCGTTTTGGAACGGATATGTACTTACGCTTACCTTCAGGATAACCGCAATGATCGTGAGATCCATTTCTATAACACGCACTTTGACCATGTGGGAAGCCAAGCCAGGCAAAATAGTGCACAGCTTATTTTGGATTCTATTCAGGCCAATAGTGCGGATCAGTGGGTTGTTCTGGCAGGTGATCTTAATACGCAACCTGGTTCCGGGCCGTACGATGTAATTGTGGAAGGGGGACTTGAGGATAGCTATAATAGTAAGGTCCAATTTGGACCTGTTGGTACATTTAACGGGTTTAATACTGAAGGGAGTTTTGACCGGCGTATTGATTTTGTATTCATGAATGGGTTTTCCAGTGAATCTTACTTTAATAACGACTTAACGGTAAATGGAAATTTCATCTCAGATCACTTTCCCGTCATTTCTGTTCTAGAGTACAGACCGAAATGAAGCGTATGAATCCTCAAATATTTAACCGCCTTATATTACTTCTATGCTGCTTGTTTTTTACGCATTGTAGTCCGGAAGATGAAGTGCTTTCTTCATTGGTGCAGTTTGAAGCGTCTGTTCTACAAATAGAAGAAAATACCCCACTCCCATTTTCTGTCCCTTTGTCTATTTCTCCACCCGCGGTGGTAGAATCTGAAATCGTAATTGCTATTAGTACTCTCGGGGCAATGGAAATTAGTACTGACCCGGAAGAAAACGGCCTCATTCGACTACCGGTAGCTTCTGGTCAGACCTCGGTGACTTTTTCCGTTACCGAAATAGTAGGCAACTCCGATGTAGGTAGCGTTGAGTTTGAGGTTATAGATGTTGGAGTAGGTTTGGTAGCAAATGAATTGGATGGCCGCTTCCTGAACTTCGAAGTATTTCCCACGGAGGAGATTTTTGTTTTTCAAGAGGATTTTTCTAACTGTACTTCTGAAAATATTCCTAACGGTTGGAGCGAAGTGGTAGTACAACAGAATATGGAAGGCTCTGCGGTATGGTCATGCACCGGAGAACCTTCTGTTGAGATCAATGCATTTGTGGGAGGCTCTTCGGACCAAACCCCTTCAGAAGTTTGGCTTATTTCTCCTCTTATTGACTTAAGTATCACGAATAACACGAGTCTGCGTTTCGAGGTAGACCGACGTTTTGAGCCAGATTCACCTGGTTTGATTCCCTTTGACGTGCGAATAGCCACCAACCTGACCGAAGAATCTTTTGAAACAGCGGATTGGCAAAGCTTTGAGCCGGCGGTTGACTTCATATTTGCTAATGATCCCGGCTCAGATGATTTTACCGAATCTGATAAACTCGACCTTTCTGCTTTTAACGGTGAAACTATCCATATCGCTTTTATTTACAGGGCGGGCGCTGTAAATACTAGTGAAGCTACTATTCTACGAGTCCGAGATTTTGAAATTGTGGCGAATTAGCTGCTCAAATTACCATCCTAACCTGCTTTCCCCTCAAGATTTTCTTTTCTACTAATTTGTCACCATACCTGATAACAAGATCAAAAGGTCTGTCCTTGCCCGTCACTCGGACTTCTCTTCTGCCTTTTTTATCAGCTTTTCCACAAATCATATCCACCGTATTTTCTCCAAACCAAAAATCCTCGATCCCCACCCGGTCTTCACTTTGAATGACCCACTCAATAGTGTTATTAGGCGCGTCCGCCTTAACTCCAATCGCATGTTCAATAAAAAAGGTAATAGGCGCTATACCGGACCATCCCACAAAATCAGGCCTAGAATTTGACCCTGGAGTAATACTGTCCGGAGCGTAATTTTCCCAAATTGTCATGTCTTGGATCAAATTGGATATTTATTCCAGTATATCGTGAATGTATATTTAAAATCGAAAAATGGTTGCAACATGTATTTTTAAGTCATCTCTCCTCCCGATTCATTGGGAGGAGAGAACTTTGCCGTAAAGCAAGTGAACGTGTCTTTTCTTTGTGGCAAAGATATCTTCACTTTGTTACGATATGACTTAGAGAGTTAAATACATCCGATAACCTATCGGATCGCGACAACCCGATAGCCGGGTGAAATGCACCCTCTCTGATTCTAATGTCAAAAAGCCATATACAACCCATTTAAAAATACGGATATAGATTTTA
>JBCCIX010000048.1:0-14930 GCA_039028075.1 Bacteroidota bacterium
TAGCGTTGCCAATGGCGCAAATGACATTGCCATTCTATGATCATCGTACGAATGAAATGAAAAGTAATTAGCATTGATCTCACCAGGCTTCAGTACCCAAAATCCGTCGTGTTCTTCCAACGACGTATTGACCTTTCTTAACTCATTTTGCAGAGCAGCTATTCGATCTGTTTCTTTTATTTTGAGGCTTTCTAAACCTCTAAAAATACCTTTGATCTGTTTTCCAGCGCAGACTACCGCTACGGTTTGGGCCAAGTCGGGACAGTTTGTAAAATCGATGTCAATGCTTAAAGCGTGATTTGCCTTTTTTAATCTTGCACCATCCTCTGTAAACTCTGTTTTTACACCAAGTTTACTCATGATGTCAACCACTATTCGGTCGCCTTGAATGGAATCATCTCTAACACCTTTAAGCAGTACTTCGGCTCGTTTCGCTAGTGCTACAACACTGTACCAGTAACTTGCCGCAGACCAGTCGGGCTCAACCCAATAATCATGAGCTTGATAAGTACCAGGATTCACGTGGATAGCATCTCCTTTCCAAGAGGCCTTTACACCGTAGAACGCCATCACCTTCAAAGTCATAGCAATGTAGGGCCTGCTTCCAACTTTTCCTTTCAAACGAAGTATGAGCCCTTTTTCTAACCATGGCGCAATCATTAATAAAGCAGATATGTACTGGCTGCTAACGTCTCCTCTTATGCGTAGTTCTTTTTTTTGTCGATCGCTAAAACCGTTAATTCGAAGTGGTGGATAACCCTTCTCATTTTGATAATCTATAGATGCTCCTAGTTCTTCTAGTGCCTCCACCAATATTTGTATAGGTCTTTCACACATCCTTGGTGTACCCGTTAGTATTTTATGCTGATTAGTGATTGATAAATAAGCTGTCAAAAATCGCATCGTAGTCCCAGCATCGATTACATCCAGCACTTCATCTTCACTTTCTAACAGACGGGCCATAGTCTGGGTATCTCTGGCCTTTGATAGATTGTGAATAGTGGCGGAGGAACTACTAAGCGCATTCACTATCAGGGCTCTATTAGCGATGCTCTTAGAAGCTGGTAAATCAATACCTACCATAGAAGGCGTAGGATTTTGAGCGAGCTTAATTTTTGTCAATTTTCTAATCTCGTTTTTGGGTCTTAGTACAACTATTTGAAACAAAACAACGTTATTTCATAGTATCAAACTAAAGATTGGTACGCTTTATGCTTATCTGTCGCAAAATGAACGAGTATGAATAAAATGGGAAAATGGGGTTTAGCGCTTGGATTAGCTACCGGTGCTGTATTAGCCTTAACGTTGACCACCCGACCTGGAAAAAGAACCCGGACGGAATCGACAAGAAAAACGGCTAAGGCAGATATCAAAGCTGCTTCATTGTCAAACGATGACTCCGAGATACACTACGTTTAATTTGAATAATATCGCAAGCTCGACTTTATTTCACTCGGAGTGAGCTTGATATCCCATTTCGCACTTCCAATACCTTCCAGAAGTACGGCCATTACCCTATTGTTTTTATTCTTCTTGTCCTGAATTACTAGATTAAATATCTCATCGATTTCTTCGGGCATAATGTTTACCCTGGTGAAAATAGAATCAATATAGTTTTCAATGGATTTTAGTTCCTCTGATGAAAGCAGTCCCTTTTTGTAACTCACATAAGATTCAGCGATCATTCCCAACGCTACGGCCTCTCCGTGAAGTACACTGTCGTCATTGATCATTTTGAAACTTTCTACGGCGTGTCCTAAAGTATGTCCAAAGTTTAACGTTTTGCGGTACCCTGCTTCCTGTGGATCGCTCGCCACTACACGGCTTTTGATTGCTACTGAATGTCTGATGGTCTCAAGCCAATTTAGATCAGGAAGACTTTGTTTTTTAAGCATCTCCCAACCATTTGCGTCTGCAATCAAGTGATGTTTAATTACCTCTGCAAAACCGGAAGCCAATTCTGCCGGCGGTAAAGATTGTAAAAAAACGGGGTCCACTATTACTTGATCAGGATCGCTGAATAACCCAATATGATTTTTTAGCCCTTTAAAATCTACTCCTAATTTCCCCCCGATACTGGCGTCCACTTGTGCTAAGAGTGTGGTTGGAATATTTATGAATTTAATTCCACGTTTAAAAGTTCGTGCGGCAAATCCACCCATATCGCCAATAACGCCACCCCCGAGATTTAGTAAAAGACTTTTTCTGTCGAAGGCCTCAGCGGTTAATCTGCCCCAGATATGATTACAGGTTTCGATCGTTTTAAATTCCTCTCCACTTTTAATTTGAATAAGGCAATGATTAGGCAGCGATGCTTTAATTAATGGGTAACAGTTTACAAGGGTATTCTCGTCTACAAGGACGGCAAGCTGGGTGAAGTTCAGCTCTTTAAGTATATATTGTATTTGCTGGTTAACGGCTTGAGTTATAACCACCTTATCCGTGCTCATCCTTATCGCGATTGTAGATTTCTGTCTGCTTTTTTATTGACTCTGCATGAATCAAAGTATAGATCTCTGCAATTACATCTTCGTTTAAGTTTGCGATAGTGGCCCATTCCCTGCGGCTTTTAAGTATCTCATTCCAGCGTTGAAGCTGAAGAACTGCTACGTTATTCTGTTCTTTATAATCGCCTATTTCTTCGATTAGCTTCATACGAGAGGCCAGGTTCTCGATAATATCATGATCAACACTATCAATTTTATTTCTTAGCTCATGAAGTTTGCTCTTAAAAACAACGTCATCAACTTGGTTAGCACGTATCTGTAGTTGTGAAATAATGCTTTCCAGTTGTGTCGGTGTGACCTGCTGTTTTGAATCACTGAGCGCTTTAGTGGGGTTAGGATGTGTTTCAATCATTAATCCATCGTATTTCAGATCAAGAGCTTTTTGGCTGATGTCAAAGATCATTGAACTGCTTCCACCGATGTGACTCGGATCGCAAATCAGCGGCATATCTGGCAATACCCTTTTTAGTTCTATAGCAATTTGCCAAAGGGGCAGATTTCTGTATTCTGATTTTTTAAAGGCGCTAAAACCTCTGTGAATCGCTCCAATTTTAGTAAGTCCAACATTCGCAAGGCGCTCTATTCCACCCAGCCAAAGATCAAGGTCAGGATTAACCGGATTTTTTACAAGCACAGGAAGATCCAAACCCTTAAGAGTGTCTGCGATTTCTTGAACCAAAAATGGATTGACAGAAGAACGCGCGCCAATCCAAACAATATCCACTTCATATTTTAGTGCTAGTTCTACGTGTGCTGCACTTGCTACTTCTATGGCAAACTCAATGTCAATTTCCGCCTTAATATCCCTAATCCATTTAAGCGCTTCTTCTCCTTTACCCTCAAAGCTGTTAGGTCGAGTGCGTGGTTTCCAGATTCCTGCTCTTACGGTTTGAATACCAAGCTTTTGGACCGCTAAGGTGATATCCCTAAGCTGAACGAAGGATTCGGCACTGCACGGACCTGCTATGAACCAGGGCTTTTCTTCTTCCTTTCTCCACATATTTTTAGCACAATTTTGGGTAACTCCCCAACCACTTTATCTGATCTTCATTCGTCTGCATTACATTACTAATAGGTGGATCGTCTACGTGTCCATCAAACTCGATGAAAAACCAATACTTAAACTTTTTTCCATCCTTTGCGGGGTAGCTCTCGATTTTTGTAAAGTTGATACCTGCCTCGTGAAATTTTTGTAGGAAGGTAACGAGACTTCCTGGCTTATCTGAAAGACGGGCTAAGATGGTGGTCTTATCACTGCCGCTCATAACGTTTTTGTATTCGCTGCTTATGATCAAAAACCGCGTGTAGTTATCTGTGCTATCTTGTATGTTCTCAAATAGAATAGGTAGGTTATACATTTTAGCGGCAATATGGGAACAGATGGCCGCGGAATTTTTTGTTTGTGAGGCAAGCTGTGCGGCTCTTGAGGTAGATTCTACTGGTATCATCACCGCATTATTTTCTGTATATTCTTTAAGAAATTTAGCACATTGACGAAATGCGATATCTTTAGAGTACACATGTGTTACTTCAGCAAGATTCTCATTGAGAGACGCAAAGGAAAAGTGGATGGGAATAGGTACTTCGGCTACGATATTAATGCGGGTAGAGCTAAGCTGACTCATGGTTTCGCCTACAATACCTTGTTGATTATTCTCAATGGGGATTACTCCATACTTTACACGCTGAGATGTAACAGCTTCAAAAACGGATTGGATATTTTTTAGCGGGAGGTACTCGCTCATAGCGCCGAATCTACCTTCAGCAGCTTGATGTGTAAAGCTACCTTCAGGCCCTAGATAAGCCACTTTTTCAGGTAGTTCTATATTGCGACTGACCGCAAAAATTTCAAGGAAGATGGCTTCAATAGCCTGCCTGTTTAATTTGCCTGTATTTAGATCCGATAAACGTTGGATGATCGCTTTCTCCCGTTCGGGTCGGTAAATGGAGGAATTTGTATTTTTTTTCACCTGACCTACTTCTTTGACCAAATCCATTCTTTGATTCAATAGCACCAGGAGCTTTTGGTCGATGCCATCAATTTCTTTACGGATTTTATCAAGTATTTCAGCTTCAATCATACTCGGCTAAAGATATTTATAAATAAAACAAAAGCTTCCATAAAGGGTTAATTTATATCTTTAGGTGAATTCTTGGATGATTATGCAGTTAAAGTCCAATGTATCTTTTGAAGATACTTCTATAGCATTTCAGGCGAAATCGGACAGCGCCTTGCGAAAGGCAAATCTTTTGTTTTCAGTGGTTAATAGTCCATTAATAAGCCGGTTGGCTACGGGTTCGGTGAAACTTGCGTTATGGTTACATCTACCCATAAAATCACTTATCAAAAACACGGTATTTGAGCATTTCTGTGGGGGCGAAACCATTGAAGAAAGTGCTGATACTATAGCTAGTCTAGCCAATTTTAATATTGGTACCATTCTAGATTATTCAGTAGAAGGAGAGGACGATGAAAAAAGTTTTGATCACACCAAGGCTGAAATTTTGCGTACGATTGAAGAGGCTTCAAAACGTAAACATATCCCCTTTTCGGTCTTTAAAGTGACAGGAATAGCCAGTGCTCATTTGCTACAAAAAATTCAAGAAGGTGGTGCGCTGACAGCAGAAGAAGATCACGCCTTTGAAAAAGTAAGAAGCCGCATGAAAGGTATTTGTGACTTGGCATTTCGGAAAAATGTACCGGTTTTAATTGATGCTGAAGAGAGTTGGATTCAAGATACTATAGACAGTCTCGCTTACGAAATGATGAAAGCCTATAATAAGGAGAAAGCTATTGTCTACAATACATATCAAATGTATCGTTCTGATATGCTCGACAATCTGAAAAGAGCGTTCCACTATGCGGCTATGGGTAGTTATCACCTCGGCGCTAAACTAGTCCGCGGTGCTTATATGGAGCGAGAACGAGAAAGGGCTGAAATGAAAGGATACCCGAGCCCTATCCACGTCAACAAGCAAGCCACTGATGCAAGTTATGATAAAGGACTCGCCTATTGTATTGATAACAAGCAGCGGGTGTACCTGATCAACGGCTCTCATAACGAATACAGTAATTACTATTTAGCCCTTTTGATGGAAAAGTACAGCATGGCAAACCATGACCCTCGCGTTTGGTTTGCTCAGTTATACGGCATGAGTGAAAATATTTCATTCAATCTGGCCAAGGCAGGTTATAATGTGGCCAAATACGTGCCTTACGGACCTGTCAAATCTGTGATGCCGTATCTTTTTCGTCGCGCTGACGAGAATACATCTGTGGCCGGCCAGAGCAGTAGAGAGCTCAACTTAATTAGAAGAGAGCTCAAAAGGAGAAAAGCCCAGTCCTGACTATTCTCTCAACTAACTTTAATTTAAATTTGCATTTTATTTCAAATAGCTTATCAGTTAAATCACATGCATCTCAGCGAACAGGAAATTGTTAGACGGCAGGCCAAAGAGGAGTTAGAAAAGTTGGGAGTTAATCCGTACCCTTCAGAGTTGTGGAAAGTAAATGTATCTATAAAAGAGATCCTTCAGAATTATGAAAAACGCAAGATAGATTATAAAAACGTATCGCTTGCCGGTCGTATTATGAGCAGAAGAATCATGGGCTCTGCTTCTTTTGCCGAGCTACAGGATGCTTCAGGTAGGATGCAAATCTACATTAGAAGGGATGATATTTGCGAGGGAGATGATAAGACCCTCTACAATACTGTTTTTAAACGGTTACTGGATATCGGGGATCTTATAGGCATAGAAGGTCACGTTTTCACAACCCAGACTGGCGAGATCTCTGTGCACGTGTCTAAGTTAAAAGTGCTTAGCAAATCTCTTAAGCCACTTCCTATTGTAAAAGAAACCACGGATGATAAGGGAAATACAGTACGGCACGATGCGTTCTCCGACCCTGAGCTGCGCTACCGTCAGCGCTACGTGGATTTGGTTGTAAATCCTGATATCCGAGAAACATTCATTAAACGCACGAAACTTGTGAACTCAATGCGCGACTTCCTAAATAACAAAGGTTACCTGGAGGTTGAGACACCGATTTTACAACCGTTATACGGTGGTGCGGCAGCTCGTCCATTCAAAACACATCATAATGCGTTGGATATGACGCTTTACCTCCGTATTGCCAATGAATTATACCTCAAAAGGTTAATAGTTGGTGGATTTGATGGTGTTTATGAGTTCTCTAAGGACTTTAGGAATGAGGGTATGTCCAGGTTTCATAATCCCGAGTTTACTCAGGTAGAGCTCTACGTGGCCTACAAGGACTATAACTGGATGATGAATCTGGTTGAGGAGATGATTGAGAAAGTTGCGATCGACATTCACGGCACTACCGAAGTTATAGTTGGTGATAACACGATTGATTTCAAGCGGCCCTGGAAACGGTTCACCATGTTTGAGGCTATTGAGCACTTCACAGGTATCGATATCAGCGAAATGGAAGAAGGACAGCTAAGAGCAGCAGCGCTGCAACTCAATGTATCGGTAGACGATACCATGGGTAAAGGAAAGCTCATTGATGAGATTTTTGGAGAAACCTGCGAGGGACAATTGATCCAACCGACTTTTATCACAGACTATCCCGTAGAGATGTCTCCTCTGGCAAAAAAACATCGAAGCAAAGAAGGACTAGTCGAACGCTTCGAGGCGATAGCCAATGGAAAAGAAATATGTAATGCATTTTCTGAACTTAATGACCCTATTGACCAAAGGCGACGTTTTCAAGACCAGTTAGAGTTAGGTAAAAGGGGTGATGAGGAAGCTATGACCCTGGACGAGGACTATCTAAGGGCACTGGAGTATGGTATGCCCCCTACCGCTGGTTTGGGTGTGGGCATAGATAGATTGACCATGATCATGACCAACTCAAATTCAATTCAGGATGTTTTATTTTTCCCACAGATGAAACCTGAAAAGAAGGAAGAAATATCCAGCGTTCAGGACTTTGTTGACCATGGAGTACGTGAAGAGTTGGTAGAAATCATTCAAAAGTTGGGATTAACTACAGTGAAGCAGTTAAAGGAAGCTAATCCGAATAAACTCTTTAATGATGTTTGCGGCATGCGGAAGAAAATGAAGCTAAAAGATGTAAGGAATCCCAATCTGGAGGAAGTGAAAGCATGGTCCACTCAAAATTGATCAAAGAAACTTCTGTTCCTATCAATTTTCAAGTCTTGTAACAGAGCAGACTTTACCCGAATGGTAAATGTGTAGTTGGTAAAACGCCCAAAAGGTGTCCAGTTAAAGTTCATTACCCAACAGTGAAGGTCACGGTTGACCCCTATAGTAGTAGTGGTGAACTCTTTGTTTTCGAAGTCATACCCAGAGTTAAAGTTAACTTTCCATTTTTCGGTTAGTGATAAGTCTCCTGAAAAGCGGAGGGTCTGTGTAATCTCAGAGCTCGCCAGTCCTTGTTTGGTGTAGTTAAGGTTATAATTAATTCGTAGGCTCCAGGGGATTTCAAAATCAATGTAGGCATCGGGGTTATTTAAGAGGAAGTCTTTTTCAACCTGACTCAGTTCTGAATTGGCAATTTTATTTGAATTTTCTGCATCATTCTGCTGACCTTTCGGATTAAGATTGGTGCTGAGCGCAATAGTAGCCCGACTCAATTGACCTAGACCATTGCCATTATTCCAGGCAAACTGATCTATTCTTCGACCTTGGTCGGTATCGTCCTCCACGTATTCATAAGGATCTAATTGGCCGGTAAAGTTGACCGTTAACTTGCTATCAAAAAGAGAAGTGTTTGCTCGTAAACTTATAGGGGCTAACTTAAACGAGTCAGCCACCAGATTATATGAACTGCTGAAACCAAAATTGTTTAGAATCGGGACTTTACGGGCTTGATCTGCCGTGTCTTTTTTGGTTTTTACCTTCATTTCCAGGGTATTCGTAAGTGAAAATCCAATGGAGCCACTCTCACCCGCACCCGGTGATCCAAATACGTATCCCTGATACCTATTCACTATGAGTTCTTCTCCTTCCTCCGTGGTCAGACGTTGATAGTAACCGAATCTTTCATCGCTAAAATCGGGCCGGTAAGAGAACGAAACGCTCGGGTTGGCCACATGCCTGATCGCCTGTATACTTCCCTTTTTGAAAAAATAAGTTCCGTACAGCCGAGTATTTACTCCCACCCCAAGATTGTAGTCATACACTCGATTAAAGCCGTCCAATGTATCAATAACAATAGCCCTTGTGGGATTTTCGGGGTCTAACCCGTACTCAAGCTGGTCAAAATACCACCTTTCTTCATAATTAAAGGATGGGCTGGCGGTGAGATGTTTGAGCAATCGGAAAGACGTGGCAATAGGGACAGTATGTCTGAATCCACGATTAGCGTTTTTGAAGTAAGTGCCGAAAGTCTCAAAGTTAAAGGCCCCGATGCTGTCGGTAGTAGATTCTCCAAATCTTCCGAGGTTGTTGGTAATCTCGTTCGTTCCGGCCAGTGTGTATCGTAAGCTTAACTTATCTAAAAGCCCTTGGCCACCGCCACCTTTTTTTTGAAATGGATAGATGTTAGACATGTTAAAAGTTAATGAGGGCAACAGCAGGTCTACTTCGTTTGTACCTACATCCTGATTATGACGGGCGCTTAAACCCAGTGAAAATAATGAGCCGAAAGTGGTAGAAAAGTTTACGTTTGAACTCAGCTTTCGTGTGAAGCTATCGAAGTTCGGATTAGTAGGATCATTGTTGATCCCAAGAAAGTTATTGGTGCTGAACGATGAAGTAGCTGCATTGACCGAAGCTGAAAATCGGCTTCGACCTTTTGTTTGTGGGGTATGACTCCACGTGAGGCGATAATCATTCCGGCTATCCAAAATCTCAATATCATCGCTGGTCCTTAATTTGGTATAGGTAAAATTAAAGTTTCCGTTGTAGGCATATCTTTTGCGATAGGCGGTAGTGATGTTTAAACCATGCCCGCCCTTGCTGTAAAGGTCTCCGCGTACAGCCGTCTTTACGTAGTCGCTGATATCGAAAAAATAGCCTCCACCTCTTAAGAAAAAGCCACGTAACCGTTCTTCACCGTATGAAGGTACAATAATACCGGAGCTGGATTCTTTTTGTGCCGGGAACATGCCGAAAAAGAAACCCAAGGGCGTGGGCACATCGTTAATCTCCAAATTAAAAGGACCGGATACGATCTTATCGTCAGGGATGGCTTTGGTTCGCTTAGCTTTTATCCTAAAATGAGGATGTCGAAGATTACACGTGGTATACGTATTATCGATACTAAATAGCTCATTTTTTTCGTTTTTATAAACGGTTTCTCCGTGAAGAAATCCTTCCCCTTGTTGTGTGACTACCTCGGTAATTCGAGCTCTTCCCGTTTTAAAATTGTAGGTAATATCTCTCGTTTCGTACACTTCAGCACCGTTTTTGAAAATAGGATAACCAATCCGAGTTCCGGTACTATCCACTTTGCCACTTGCGCTTAATGTATTTTTATTGTAGTCGATAATAATGTGATCGGCCTCTAATTCTATGAGGCCATATTTTATTTTGGAATCGCCATACAGCTTGACAATCTTAGTATCCAACGAGAAGTTAATAGAATCCCTGGCAGAGTAATTGATGGTGGTTTCAATATCTCCGGCGGGCTTAGCGGATGCAGCATTTAGCGAATCCGGAATCTGGGTGGCCAAAGAATCTACGGCAAAGTTACTACTATCTAACGCTGTAGTATCTGCAGTAATTCCTTGGTCACCTAGCAAGCCTTTGGAGGTTGTAATTTCCTTTTCAGGACTTTGACCCGTAACTGTAGTGATAGCAAAAAACAAAAAAATGCCGGCCCAGAAAACCCTCGTAAAACACGTGCAATTCAAATTAGCTGATGCGCTTTTCGCTTTTATAGATATTTTTAGAACTTTGTTCAAAGGTATTAGATTAAGCTACAGGATGCGAAAGATTGCGAAGAATATTGCCATGATCACGATGCTTGTAGCAATAACCTTGCTAACTTCTTCATCTAAGAAAACCAAAAGTGATTTTGAGGTAAAAACGGTGATTATTGACGCTGGACACGGAGGTAGGGATCCTGGCGCTATTGGTAAAGTATCAAAAGAAAAAGATGTGGTCTTAGACGTAGCGTTAAAAGTGGGTGAATATATAGAAACCTATTTACCCGAGGTAAAAGTCGTGTATACCAGAAAAACAGATGTTTTTATAACACTAAAGGGGCGTCCTGAAATTGCTAATAAAAATGATGGAGATGTTTTTATTTCTATTCACGCTAACTCTTTGCCCGCCGAAACCAGTAAAGCACGAAAAAATGCTGTTTACGGTACGGAAACCTACATAATGGCTACAAAAAATTCGGAGAAAAACTTGGAGGTAGCCAAGCGAGAAAACTCGGTTATTCTACTGGAGGAAGATTACGAAAAAGAATATGATTTTGATCCAAGTTCGCCCGAGTCAGCTATTCTTTTTTCATTAACAACCTCAGCCTACCAAGCCAGAAGCACTATTCTAGCTGCCAACATTGAAGATCAATTTGCTAAGCGGGCGGGTCGCAGAAGCCTGGGTGTAAAGCAGTCAAGTCTTTATGTACTCTGGAGCACAGCTATGCCGAGTGTGCTGATTGAAATTGGATTTCTCAGTAACCCCAAAGAAGAAAAAGAATTAAATAATAGCTCCGTTCAAGGAAATATAGCCTCTGGAATTTTCAGAGCCTTTAGAGATTATAAAAACGAAATCGAATCCTTAAATTAGCAAAGTGAGTATATCTAAGGAATTCAAAGTAGGGCTATTTATGATCTCAACCATTGCCGTACTTTATTTAGGATTTAACTACCTTAAAGGGATCGACTTCTTTTCATCATCCAATAAATACTATGCTATTTATGATAATGTAAACGGTCTTAACGTATCTAATCCGGTATTAATTAATGGTTTTACCGTCGGAAGGGTAAGCGCAATACGACTGTTACAAAGTAATATTGATCAGGTACTTGTAGAAATAGACATTGACGAGGAGATCACACTGGGGGATTCTGCCAGCGCCACGTTGAACAGCGATTTTTTAGGAAACAAGTCCATTCTATTGTATCCAGGTGATATCAAACGTCCCATAAAACCTAACGATACTATACTAGCCGTTTTAGACCGAGGTATAACGGATATTCTGGCGGAAAGCGCCCAACCGGTTGCTAATAATTTAGAATCTACTATAAAAAAAATAAACGTAGTGCTTGATCAGCTTGCGAGTGAAAAAGGTAAGATCGATAGTATTTTGATGAGTTTTCAACGGGCTGCTGAAACCTTGAGACCCTCGATCATAAAAACACAAAGAAGCCTGGACTCCGTACTTACCACTTACAACCAAACGGGATTGAAAATTTCAACCACTCTCGATAATATGCAACCCACACTAAAAAACTTTGAGCAATTATCAGATTCCTTGAAGGTGCTGGAATATGGCAAAACAATCACCCAAATTAACACGACGTTGGAGATGTTAAATGGTGCCATAGATAAGCTTACAAATAATAAAGGTACTCTGGGTAAACTCATGACTGAAGATTCCCTTTATGTAAACCTCAATCAAGCTGTCCAGAGCTTGGATCAACTTCTACTACACATCGACACCCAACCTAAGCATTTCTTTGCGCCACTGGGTAAAAGCGCTAAAAAGATCGAAAAGGACAGACGAAAAGCTGAAAAAGGAAATTGAATTGGGTATAATTCTGTATCAGTATCAGCTACAATCCCTCATTTTATGGATATAGAATTTAATAAAAACGAAGATCATAATAAGCAGCTGGTATTCAAGCTAAAGTCAAAACTGAATCAGGTCTATCTAGGTGGAGGTGAAAAGAAAATCGCCTCCCATCACAAAAAAGGAAAATTAACAGCGAGGGAACGAATAACCTACCTAATTGATGATAGTACAGAGTTCTTGGAAGTAGGTGCTCTCGCAGGAGATGGCATGTACAAAGAAGTCGGCGGATGCCCTTCAGGAGGTGTAGTTACAGGAATTGGTTACGTGCAAGATCGGCAGTGTGTGATCGTTGCTAACGACGCTACCGTTAAGGCGGGAGCCTGGTTTCCGATCACGGCAAAAAAGAATTTGAGGGCTCAAGAGATAGCTATAGAAAACCGACTACCTATTATATACCTGGTCGATAGTGCGGGCGTTTTCTTGCCGATGCAGAACGAGATTTTCCCAGATAAAGAGCACTTCGGCCGTCAGTTCAGAAATAACGCTAAGATGTCTTCTATGGGCATAGTGCAGATCGCTGCCATCATGGGTAGCTGTGTAGCCGGTGGGGCCTATCTTCCCATTATGTCGGACGAGGCGATGATCGTGGATAAAACGGGGTCAATTTTTTTAGCGGGTAGCTACTTGGTAAAAGCGGCTATTGGTGAGGAAATAGACAACGAAACACTTGGCGGCGCTACTACACACTGTGAGATATCAGGAGTAACTGACAATAAGTTTGAGAGTGATGAGGCCTGCTTGGCTTATATAAAGTCGATTGTTAATAAGATTGGAGCATCGCAAAAAGCGGGATTTGATCGTAGAGCGCCTTTCGAACCTAAAGAGCGAATAGATGATATTTACGGTCTATTGCCAAGCAGTCGGGTAAAACCTTACGACATGGCAGAGATAATCCGGCGACTGGTTGACAATTCAGAATTTGAAGAATATAAGCAGCTTTACGGGCAAACTATAGTTTGCGGTTACGGAAGGATTGAGGGCTGGGCTGTTGGTTTTGTGGCTAATCAGCGCAAAGTAGTAAAGAGCAAAAAAGGAGAGATGCAGATGGGTGGGGTCATCTATTCAGATTCTGCGGATAAAGCGGCCAGATTCATCATGAATTGCAATCAGCGTAAGATTCCACTGGTTTTTTTGCAAGATGTCAGTGGGTTTATGGTAGGTAGCAAAGCCGAGCATGGGGGCATTATAAAGGATGGTGCCAAAATGGTGAACGCCATGGCCAATAGCACTGTCCCTAAATTTACGATTGTGATAGGAAACAGTTACGGGGCAGGTAATTATGCCATGTGCGGTAAAGCTTACGATCCCAGACTTATCTTGGCGTGGCCATCGGCGCAAATAGCGGTAATGAGTGGAGCTTCAGCGGCCAAAACCCTTCTTCAGATTAAGGTATCGACCCTGGAGGCACAAGGAAAAGAGATCAGCAAAGAAGAGGAGAAAGAACTGCTCCAGGAGATTACTGATAAATACAATGAAGAACTGAGTCCTTATTATGCAGCGGCTAGGTTATGGGTTGATGGCATTATAGATCCGGCTGAAACGAGAAAGGTGTTATCCATGGGTATTGAAGCGGCGAATCATGCGCCCGTTGAAAAGTTCAATGTAGGAGTTATTCAGACGTAGATTAATGATTGAATTGTTAGCTAATGGAACATGTTTAATTGAGAATAATGACGTATCAAAGCAAAGTTGAATGTATTGAGTTCATGAAAGGGCGAATAAAAATATAAGTGCGGCAGCTATAAATTTTACGGATCTAAATGACTGAAAATGAATTAAAGGCGCTAGTCTCGCTGCTCGATGATGACGACAAAGAGATAATTGCCCATGTAGAGGAAAAGATAACTTCACTGGGCGAGGATATAATTCCTTTTTTAGAAAATGAGTGGGAGAGTAATCTTAATCCACTGGTCCAGTCCAGAATTGAAGATCTTATTCACTCTTTGCAGTTCGAGGTATTAAAAGGAAGGCTTAAAACCTGGTATGCGGAGGAGTCTGATGACCTACTAAAAGGGATGTGGTTAGTGGCCAGCTACCAGTACCCTGATCTTGAATTTACCAAACTCAGGCAGGATATTGAGCAGTTGTATTATGAGGCATGGTTAGAATTTAAACCGGATGGGCACCCACATGACCAAATCAAAATTCTCAATAGCGTCCTTTTTAATAAACTTAAGTTCGCCGCGAACACCAAGAATTTTCATTCTCCGAGCAACTCCATGATCAACTGTGTGCTGGAGTCAAAAAAGGGCAATCCCATTTCTTTGTGTGTAGTCTATCTTTTAGTAGCGAAAAAACTGAAGTTGCCGGTATACGGTGTCAATCTTCCCAATCTATTTATCCTTACTTTCAAAGACCCGAACTATAAGCAGTTTTATATCAATGCCTTTAACAGAGGGTTGATTTTTTCACGTGATGATATTGAAAACTATATCGGTGAGCTGAGGCTTACCCCTCAAAAAATGTTCTTTGAACCCTGTGATAACAAGGAGATTATAAAACGTTCCTTGCGAAACCTGATTCAGTCTTTTGAAAAAATTGGTGATCATGCGAAGGAAGAGGAGGTTAAGGAGTTGTTGAAATATGCTGTCCAGAGCTAGATGCTGTGCTGCTCGTGAGTTTAGCATAAGCTAGCGGAATAAAAAACAATGATGCCAGTGTTCCAAAAACCAAACCGCCAA
>JBCCIX010000049.1:0-14568 GCA_039028075.1 Bacteroidota bacterium
ATCGTGGTAACTTATCCAAAATCACAAACCATAATTCAGGCTTCGTGGAACTGGCCTATCAGTAGAAAAGATATGGAGCTATATGGTACAACGGGAATGGCTATGGCCAAAAACAAAAGTGATCTGATGATTCAACGCAGTGAGGAGGCGGAGATCAATCATGAAACCCTGGAGGAACTAAACGCTCCTTATGACGATCCCTTTGCTTACCTGGCCGGAGTGCTTAGAGGCACGGTTAAACCGGACAGAAACGATCCTTCCTCTCTTGAAAATAATATGGTAGTTATGAAAATTTTGGATGCCGCGATAAAAAGTGCAAAAAAGGGAAAAACTGTAATGCTAGATTAGGTTATCTCCACTTGATATTGCAACCTTGACTCGGGATCTGATTTTCTGAAATGGGGTTACCCTTTAGCAAATCATCGAGTGCGCCCCGAATGTGCGCCCCATCTAAAGGTTTTTCGTTACCGGGTCTGGAGCTATCTAATTGCCCCCTGTACACCAGCTTCATTTCCTTATCGAAAATATAAAAATCCGGGGTACACGCCGCATCATAAGCGCGTGCCACGGCCTGAGTTTCATCATACAAATAAGGAAAAGGATAGCCCCACTTTTTGGCTTCATCGTGCATTAGTTCGGGTGAATCCTCCGGATAGTTTTCTACATCATTTGAGCTGATGGCAATAAACTTGACCCCTTCAGGAATATAGTCCTCAGCTAACTTCACCAATTCCGGTTGAACATGCTTGACGTAGGGGCAGTGATTACAAATAAACATAATTACAGTGGCCGTGTCCGATTGAAGCTCGTCTAAAGCGTAGGTTCGACCGCTTACCGCATCCGGTAACTTGAAAATAGGAGCTTCCGTTCCTAAAGGAAGCATATTTGAAGGTGTTAGTGCCATTCGAAAATTATTTAAACGTATAGAAAACGTATCTATGCCAATTTAAGTTTAGTTCGTAGCAAATGACACATGTTTCGTACGTTTTAGCGTTGAAATAATTACACTTGAACATCATGAGAATAGGATTGCTGTCAGACACACACGGCCATTTGGACGACCAGATTTTTAAACACTTTGCAGAATGTGACGAAATATGGCACGCCGGCGATATCGGTACCCTGCAGCTCGCTGATCAGCTGAGTAGTTTTAAGCCTTTTTTCGCTGTTTTTGGAAATATTGATCATGGTAAATTAAGACAACTATTTCCCGAGGACCTTTGGTTAGAAAGAAATGGAATATCAATTTGGATGACGCATATTGGTGGCTATCCGCCAAAGTACAATCCACGGACTAAATCCAGGTTAAATGAAAGATGCCCGGATCTATTCATTTGCGGCCATTCTCATATTTTGAAAGTGCTGCGGGATAAGGAAAGGGGTTTACTGCACATCAATCCCGGAGCGGCAGGAATACAGGGATTTCACACAGTCAAAACTGTGGTAAGATTTTCAATTTTCGAAAGTAAAATAACGGATCTCGAAGTTATAGAGCTAGGCTCTAGAGCATAAAAAAAACCCGAGCCTCGGGTTTCAATCAATCGCCGTTGATTTTATTTTTCGGCCGAATCTTTCTTAGAGGCAACCTTTTTCTTCGGTTTCTCCGCAGTTTCTTCTTTCTTAGCTTTAGGAACTACTTTTTTCTTTGGTTTTTCCTCCTTTTCAACTTTAGGAGTAGCTTTTTGCTTTGGTTTTTCGGTAACCACTTCTTCCTTCTTCGTTTTGGGAGCAACTGGCTGATCAGAACCTGCTTTCACCTCAGCTTCAACAACAGACTTATCTGCAGCTTTAGGTGATTCAACCTTTTTCTTCACTGGCTTTTCTGCGGCATTTGAAAACTCCTTTTTAATAGCTTCTACATCTACATTTTTAATGAGTGGTTTACTATTCAAAAGTTGAATGGTATTGTTTCTAACTTTTGCTCTTGCCTTGTTTCTTTTCGCTTTCCTTTTAAGTCGAGTAACTGCCATTTCGAAGTTTTTTTGATAAAAGACTTGCAAAGATAAACTAATAATATTGACGAAGAAATTTTTCTCATAAAATTAGGGCAGGGCTAAGATTGACTTCTGAGCGAATTGAAACCATTTTTCGTAGTTTTGATGGCATGAACAGTAAACCTAGTTTACCGAGAGGAATGCGTGATTTTGGCCCGGAAAAGATGGCTAAGAGAAATTTTATAGTTAACAGTATCAAATCTGTTTTTACCAAATACGGTTACCTGGAAATTGAGACACCTGCCGTAGAAAATCTTTCAGTGCTTACCGGTAAATACGGAGATGAAGGCGATCAGCTATTGTATAAAATCCTCAATTCCGGTGATTTTTTATCGAAAGTTTCTGATGATAGCCTAAGCGAGGGTAGTAAGTCATTGGCGACTAAAATTGCTAGTAAAGGACTTAAATATGACTTGACGGTTCCATTCGCGCGCTTCGTGGTTATGAATAGAAACGATATAAGCTTACCGTTCAAAAGGTTTCAGATTCAGCCGGTCTGGCGTGCTGATAACCCACAAAAAGGGAGGTATCGAGAATTCTATCAATGTGATGCAGACGTAGTGGGTACTACATCATTACTGTGCGAAGCTGAAATAGTAGTCATGATAACTGAAGTATTCGCCAGTTTGGGTATTGAGGACTATTCCATCAAGCTGAATAGCCGCAAAATTCTGAAAGGTATTGTTGAAATCCTTGGTGCATCATCTAAAGAAACTGATTTTCTTATCGCCATTGACAAACTTGACAAAATCGGTCTGCAGAAGGTTAAGGAAGAGCTTGCCTCTAAAGCATTTGACCGGGACGTAATCACCAAAGCGGAGCAAGTACTTTCTCTAGCAGGGGATAATGATACTGTTCTTGAAAACCTTGATCGCTTACTTTCATCTTCCGATAGTGGCCGCCAGGGACTTCAAGAGATCAAAGAAATACTACATTACCTAAAATCAATTAATCCAGAGCATACTCATCTTGAAATTGACCCTACACTGGCCCGAGGGCTTTCGTACTACACGGGTGCTATTCTTGAAGTGAAGGTGAACAACGTAAAAATAGGTAGCGTCAGTGGGGGCGGCAGGTATGATGATCTCACCGGTGCCTTAGGTCTTCCTGATATTCCTGGTGTTGGATTCTCGTTTGGGGTCGATCGTATCTATGATGTAATGGAGGAGTTGGACTTATTCCCAAAGGACATCACCACCACTACCGACGTGTTGATAGCTCATTTCGATCACGACAGTCGATTATTTGGATTGCCCCTGCTAAAAAAAGTAAGAGATGCCGGTTTGTCATGCGAGATCTACCCGGATCTGGTCCGAATCAAAAAGCAATTCAGCTATGCCGATAAAAAAGGAATACGTTTTGTGATCATTATTGGATCTAATGAGATGAGTTCGGGATTACTTAAGTTGAAAGACTTGCAAAACGGTGAGGAATCCACGGGTAACTTAGAGCGGCTTATTCAGAAAATTCAAGGCTAAATATGTGTTGGGTCGAGATCAAGTTACCAGTAGAACTCGAAAAGTTAGAGCGCAATTTCAGCGAACATGTTCCGTTTATTGAAGATGGGCACGAATCCCAATTGGATATGAAAGAGAGTGTTGAATTTATGAGGATTTATACATTGTGAGCTTTAGAAGCCAAATAGTACTCACTGTTTTTCTGGTTTTAGGTCTTATTGATCTTAAGGCTCAGTTTGTGAGTCAAAAGGGCTGGTTTGAAGTATCTGTCAGCGAAGGTTGCCCAGCTGGTGGTTGTTCAGGAAACGTGGTGTCTGGGTGTGCACCTTTAACCATCAATGTTGCCATGACCGCGCTTTCTCCATTCGATTGCTTTAATCCACCAGGAACTTCAACTTGCGACTTTGACTACTTTGGAGATGGAGGTACCTTGCCCACAGTGAGTGTAATTACCTATGATGACCCGGGCCAATTTAGGTTTGAAATATTGTTTGGCATGGAATCGGATGAAATAACTGTTAACGTAAGACCTTCTGACCCTCCTGACTTTTCTATTTTCTCCTGCGCCGGAGGAGAAATTCAAGTGAGCATTGAAGATAATCAGTATCAGAATTACTTAGTCAACTTTGGAGACGGCTCCCCAGAGGTTATTCGGCCTTTTGGCTCCGCCAATGCCCAGCACACCTATACAGATAATACACCGAGAACGGTCTCGGTGAGAGGGGTGAATGACAACGCTGCCGATAATTGTGCTGCTACTCAGAAAGTAGTTACCCCGTTGGCTTCACTTCCTGCCTCCCGATTCGATTCTTTAGTAAGTATTGATGATAATAGTTTGGCTTTATATTATGATCTACGACCTAATATTCTGCATCGATTAGAAATAGAAGCTGGCAATGTGTCTTACAGGGATTTTGGCCCATTGGATGCTGACGCAGAGGCGGACACATTGCAACTTCAGCAAGTTGAAGATGTAAGTTATTGTTTCCGAATTGTTTCAATCGACCCTTGCTCGGGCAATGAAATCATATCCAATGAGATCTGCAATACCCTTTTTGAGATTGAATTTCTTGACGGTGTTAATGAGCTTTCCTGGCAGAATAACGGTGATGCTCCATCGTTTAGCTACTCCAGATTAACCACAAGCGATAATACGATTTTGACCCGGCCTAATTTAACGGGCAACACCTTTGATGATACGGACATTGACTGTGAGCAAGAATATTGCTACACGTTAACCGCATCATATGCCGATAACTCTATTAGCCGCTCTGTAGAGGTATGTGGCACCTCATTCAATACCACACCACCAGCTGCGGTAAATAATTTGTCGGTAAGCATCCAAGAGGAGACCGGCGTAGCACTGGAATGGCCGGTTAATGTCAATGAATCTGTTAGTAATTACAGCATTAGCAAAGGGCTGACGGCCTCATCACTTACGAGCATTATTAACGTGGAATCCAGCCCTTTCGTAGATCAAGACCCTGGCAGTAGTGAGCGGAGTATTTGTTATCAGATAGCACCACAAGATGAATGTGAAAATACGAATAGAAATGGCGTAGTCGCATGCTCTATATTCCTAACCGGTACCATCTTGGCTGATAACACGGTTACACTAAACTGGAATGCCTACGAAGGTTGGGATCAGGGAGTCACCCAATATAGAATTGAAAAAGCATATCTCAGTGCCGACGCTCCCGACGCTAGCAGTACAACACCTCAGTTTCAAGAGGTTGAGGATAATGGCGCTGAGCAAGTTATTATTTATCGCATTCAAGCTATTCCATCCGATAATACATTGCCACCGATCTTCTCCAATAGCCTAATACTTACTAAGCCCAATAACATTTACTTTCCAAATGCCTTCACGCCGAATGGAGATGGAAATAATGACACTTTTTCCGTTAACGGTAGGTTTCTGGTGAGTTATGACCTTCGCATTTTCAACCGGTGGGGCGAAGAAGTATTTAATTCAACCAATCCCGAAATAGGCTGGAATGGCACCCGGGAAGGCAAACCACTTCCTTTAGGTGCTTACGCCTTTAAAGTAGATATGGTGGATCAGGCGGGACAGGAAATTACGGAAGCCGGAACGGTTCTGCTGCTGAGGAATTAATTAAACACCATTTTGATTTGACGCATAATGAGCCCATTTTTGCGCTCAATTCCAAAAAGCACCAAACTACTCCCGCTATGTTTGACATGATGAAGATGATGGGTAAGATGAAAGAGGTTCAGGCGAAAGTGAAAGAAGCTCAGGATAATCTCGTTAATATCACCACCACTGCAGAATCGGGTGCTGGTATGGTGAAGGCGACAGTTAATGGCAAAAAAGAGCTGGTTAAACTTGAGTTCGATCAGGACCTGGTAAAACCTGAAGACCAGGAAATGCTTCAGGATTTAATCATAGCCGCTGTCAATAAGGCCACTTCTGAAGTTGAAGTCCTAGCCAAAGAAGAATTGAAAAAAAGCACCGAAGGCCTGCTTCCTAATATTCCGGGTTTAGACCTGGGGGGACTTATGTAAATGTCCAAACTGTCGGTAGTAATACTTAATTACAACGGCATTGACTACCTCAAAAAGTTTTTGCCTTCGGTAATTGAACATAGTGCCCCGCATGAAGTAGTCGTTGCAGATAACTGTTCCACAGATAATTCCGTTGATTTTTTGAAAACTAATTTCCCATCCGTCCGGATTGTCTGCAATACCAAAAACCAAGGTTACAGCCAGGGCTACAACGAAGCTCTAGAGCAGGTAGAGTCAGACTATTATGTATTGTTAAATTCTGACGTAGAAGTCACAGAAAATTGGATAACTCCAATTCTTCATCAATTGGATAAAAATCCACAAGTTGCCGCGGTACAGCCTAAGATCTTGGACTTTAACAATAGGTTAAAATTCGAATATGCGGGTGCAGGTGGTGGAATGATCGATACACTGGGCTATCCCTTTTGCCGAGGCCGCCTATTTCAAACACTGGAAGAAGATAAAGGCCAATACGACGATATTACACAAATCTTTTGGGCATCAGGGGCTTGTTTATTTATCAGGGCAACAGTATACAAGGAAAGCGGCGGTTTAGACCCTGATTTTTTCGCGCACATGGAGGAAATAGATATGTGCTGGCGGATAAATGCTATGGGATATAAAGTGATGTACAACGGGCTAAGTTGCGTTTATCATGTAGGTGGTGGAACGCTCGAAAGAACTAACCCTAAAAAAACATATCTGAATTTTAGAAACGGACTCTCCCTTTTATACAAAAATTATGCTTTTAGCCAACTTGTTTTTAAACTACCCTTAAGAATAGTTCTAGATGTGATTGCTGCTATGAAATTTATGCTCTTCGATGGATTCCAAAATGGCATTGCAGTTTTTAAAGCTCATATTCATTTCCTTTTTGATCTTCCTGTAAACTTCAAGAAAAGGCAACTCGCCAAAAAGCTGTTCAGACCCGTCCCTATCGTTATCATTTACGGGCATAGTTTGGTATGGGACTATTATGTCAGAGGAATTAGAAAATTTTCCGAACTTAAGTTTAATAATACCAGATAGGATCTCTCTTACGCATGTATTTGCGGATGTTCATGACAAAGGCCAAAGCAAGATATAGAATAATAGGAGAGCCTACAGCAATAAAAGAGGCGTAAATAAAAAATAGTCGAATACTTGAAGAGGCTATACCTAGCTTATCACCAAGCCTGGTGCAAACACCAAAAGCGTTTTTTTCAATAAATGTCTGAAGCCTTTCCATGTTTAACTTAATTACCTATAAAGGTACAAGGCTTTCAACAAGAATCAAGTGACTTCAACAGTCAATATTTAACACTTGTCGACAAATATGCGGCCTCACAAATATAACCCCCATTATATCTGGTGGGAGATAGTTCCTTCTGAAATTTTTACTATTATTGCAGTTGATTTAATCAATTTCAAAACTAATAAGAAAAAACTACCAAGACCATCTAAACGTAAATCCGATGAGAAAATTATTTTACGCTATCACGCTGTTTGCGGTGTTTACCCTATCCGGGTGTGCGCTAAATCAAATGGTGAAAATGGCGGAAGAACAAAATCTTACTGTATCTCCAAACCCACTCGAAGTACATGCTGACACAGTAACATTTGAAATGTCTGCCAATCTTCCCGTGAAGATGTTGAAAAAAGGTAAAGTGTATACCTTAAATACGTTTTATAAATATGGAGAAAATGAACTTGCTCTAGAACCTATCCAATTCAAAGCAGAGGATTATCCCAACGCTTCTGAAGAGCAGCCGAGAGCGAGTGAAGAATATAGTTTCGCTTATTCTCCGGCCATGGAAAGCGGTATGTTAGAAGTTCAGGGCGTTGCTTCTGACCCAAAGAATGGCAAATCAAAAGAATCTCCTCGTTTGGAAGTAGCTCCGGGTATCATAACTACCTCTCAATTGGTTGAACCTGTGTATTATGCTGCTTTTGCTGATCACGGCTATAATGATCAAGAAGAGTTAATTCCGGTAAAAGTTAATTTTTATTTTGATCAAGGACGTTCAACGTTGAAATATTCCGAAAGACGCAGTGATCGAGGTAAAAAGCTAGACGCATTTATTGCCGAGAAAAACGTGACAAAAACGGTGACTATTACCGGTACGCACTCTCCCGAAGGTGCCGAAAGAATTAATACTCGGCTTGCAGCTGATCGTGCCGCTGCCATTGAATCTTTCTACCAGCGTCAAATGAAAAGTTATGATTATGCTGGTATCGCTGATTCGATCAAATTTATTACTAAGGACGTGGTGAGAGATTGGGCGGTATTCAAGGATTCGCTCGCTGCTTATGATGGTCTATCGTCTGAAGAAAAATCTGCCTATCTTGACATAGTGAACGGGCCAGGCACCTACGAGGAAAAGGAAGATAAGCTGCACGAACTGCCTACCTATAAAAAAGTATTTCGAGAGTTGTATCCTAAGTTACGGGTGGCCAAAACTGAAATACTGAAAGTTAAAGACAAGAAATCAGCCGCAGAAATCGCTGTTCTTTCTAAGCAAATAGCAGAAAGTTCTATTGCTGCAGACACGTTATCCGAAGAAGAATTAATGTATGGTGCTACCCTTACCCCATCGTTAAGTGAGAAAGAGGCGATTTATCTGGCTGCTACTAAAAAGAGTGGAAGCTGGAATGCGCACAATAATTTAGGGGCTGTTTATGTGGCCATGGCCATGGAAGGTGACGCTGCCGCTGGTGATAAGGCGCTGGCTCAGTTAGAGATTGCAGCGAATAAAAATGCAACTGCCGAAGTGCATGCTAATTTGGCTTCTGTTCACCTAATGAAGGGGAATGCTTACAAAGCCTACGAGCATCTTCAAAAGGCTTCCGGAGGCTCTAGTGAAATGATGCAGGGTGTCAATGGCGTCAAAGGAGCCGTTGAAATAATGATCGCCAAATATCCTGATGCAGTCCGTTCGACTTCAGGAGCTAGTAATACTGCCGTTAATCTCTTTAACAAAGGCCTGGCTCAAGTCTTAACTAAAGATTATCAAAACGCAATCAGTTCGTTCAACGATGCTGCTAGTCAGGATTCAAACATGGGAATAGCACATTATGGAGCAGCTATTGCAAGCGCCAGATTAGGTAATGAGTCTGATGTTGTAAGTCATCTTACATCAGCAGTACAGGCTACACCCTCCCTAAAAGAAGAGGCGCTGGGTGATCTTGAGTTTGCCGCATTTGCTGCCAACGAAGCTTTTCGAAATGCATTGAAATAGGCTCAAAAAAACGCATTAAAAAGCCCTTTGGAAACAATTTCAAAGGGCTTTTTATTTTACGAAGGTAGTTTTGAGGTTACCTTACTTGGTGTTACTTTTACGCTGTAAAAATCAAAGCAATAGATGAGAGAGATTCAATTCAGACAAGCGCTTGGTGAAGCGATGAGTGAGGAAATGAGAAGAGACGAAAAGGTCTTTCTAATGGGTGAAGAGGTGGCGGAGTATAACGGTGCTTATAAAGTAAGCCAGGGAATGCTAGATGAGTTTGGTGCCGAAAGAGTTGTAGATACCCCTATCGCTGAACTTGGTTTTGCGGGTATAGGTGTAGGTGCTGCTATGAATGGTCTGAGGCCGATTATTGAATTCATGACGTTCAACTTCTCATTGGTTGCTATTGATCAGGTTATTAACAGTGCGGCAAAGACCATGTCCATGTCAGGTGGACAATTCAATGTTCCTATAGTGTTCAGGGGACCTACGGGAAATGCAGGTATGCTAAGCTCACAACACTCACAGAACTTCGAAAGCTGGTATGCCAATACGCCGGGATTAAAAGTAGTGGTTCCTTCCAATCCTTACGATGCTAAAGGTTTGTTGAAGACTTCCGTTAGAGACGACGATCCTGTAATCTTCATGGAGTCTGAATTGATGTATGGCGATAAAGGTGAGGTCCCTGAGGGGGAATTTTTGATTCCCATCGGTCAGGCTGATGTTAAACAGGAGGGAACTGATGTCACAATTGTATCTTTTGGGAAGTTTATGAAAGTAGCGTTAGAATCTGCTGCTGAATTAGCCAAAGAAGGAATTAGTGCAGAAGTGATAGACCTACGCTCTGTGCGTCCCATCGACTATGCTACCGTTGTTGAATCGGTAAAAAAGACGAACCGTTTGGTGATTGTAGAGGAGGCATGGCCTTTGGCGGCTATCAGCTCTGAAATCACCTATCATATTCAGAAACATGCATTTGATTACTTAGATGCACCTATTCATCGAATAAATAGTCTCGATGTGCCGTTGCCCTACGCCCCGACTTTGATTGAGGCTATTCTCCCCAACGTTAAACGTACCGTAGAGGCGGTTAAATCAGTATCCTATAGATAAGGTAAAACAACGGCCAAGGTGCTATAACATTTGTCTTTTGCAGTGGTAATAACTTCATGAGACTAACAATTACAACTCAAGTTTTGGCCTCTCATCTTGATGTAAAGGAGGGATTCACTGAAGACCTTTTTCTTTCCTTAAACCCACCTTTCCCACCTGTTAGGCTGATTAGGTTCGATGGCTGTAGCAAAGGCGATCAAGTTCAGCTTGAGCTAAATTTTATTCTCTTTAAGCAACGCTGGCACAGCGATATAACCTATGATCTTACCAATGAGCACACCTTCCAGTTTATCGATATTGGCGTGAAATTGCCGTTTTTTTTGAAACAATGGAGTCATCATCATATCGTAAACAAGGTGGATGATAAGCGCAGTGAAATTATTGACGATATCACCTTCTCAAGCCCCTTTCGGCTGATGGATTTTATACTTTTTCCGGCCCTGTATCTTCAATTTCTTTATCGTAAACCTATTTATAAGAAAATATTTAATAAAAGATAATTTCGTAATTTACAGAATGGTCCTAAGGAAAGATGTCAATTTGAGAAGTGTTCCGTTTAAAAAAGTGAGGAATGTTTACGGGGAAAACATGCAAGATATGCCAAATTTGAACCGTCAAAAGGCACCCGAAAACATCGAAGAGATTCTGCAGTACAATAGAAACAGAAATGCGGGAAATAGAATGCGATCAATCATTTTCAATAGCTTCATTATTGTGGCCAGTAGTATTTTTATCCTCTTTTTACTTTTGTTCTTCTCTGGTTATATAGATGTATATACTAACTAGCTTAAAAGCGAATGGGATACTTAGGCTTTGGCTTACGTAAAGAAGTTTATCAAAGGAAAGGAAAAAAACCATTCCGTAAAGTAAGGGATGTATATGGGGAAAACATGGAGAGTATCCCTAATAGATCAAACCATAAACCCTCTAATGACCTATCTGAAATCTTTGCCTACAACGCAAAGAAGAATAAGCGTAATAGAATAAGAAACTGGTTCTTTAACACGTTCATTATACTCGCTTCAACAGTGTTCATACTGTTTGTTTTTCACTACATCTTCGGAATATTGGATCCTTTATTTTAATTATCTACCGAACGGATTCAAGGCGGCGAGACCTTTTTTTCCGCCTCCCATCTTATTCATAGTCTTCATGAGTTTTTTCATGTCTCCAAACTGCTTTATAAGGTTATTTACCTCTTGAACGGATGTACCGCTACCCATTGCGATTCTTTTCCTTCTACTTCCGTTAAGGATTTCAGGTCGTTCTCGTTCCTCATCGGTCATAGATCGTATAATAGCTTCAATCGGCTTGAAAGAATCGTCATCTACATCCACGCCCTTAAGAGCTTTACCCATGCCCGGGATCATCCCCATTAAATCTTTGATGTTCCCCATTTTTTTGATATGCTCTAACTGACCCAGAAAATCATTAAAGTCAAATTGGTTCCTTCTTATCTTCTTATTTAACCTGCGTGCTTCTTCTTCATCAAAAGTCTGTTGCGCTTTCTCAACCAGTGAAACCACATCCCCCATTCCTAGGATCCTATTGGCCATCCTATCGGGGTAGAAGCGGTCAATGGCCTCCATCTTTTCTCCGTGGGAAACAAATTTTATAGGTTTTTCGACAACCCTGCGGATGGAAATAGCGGCACCACCCCGAGTATCACCATCCAGCTTAGTGAGCACCACTCCATCAAAATCCAGGCGATCATTAAAGGCCTTGGCAGTGTTTACGGCATCCTGTCCCGTCATAGAATCCACTACAAAAAGAGTTTCTGAAGGATTCAAAGCCTGCTTTAACTTTGAAATTTCTTCCATCATTTCTTCATCTACCGCCAGACGCCCGGCGGTGTCCACGATGACTACCTTCTTTCCTGATGCTTTGGCTTCTTTAAGTGCATTACTAGCTATATCTACGGCGTTCTTATTTTCCGGCTCGGCATAGACCTCAACATCTACCTGCTCACCTAATACTTTAAGTTGATCAATGGCCGCGGGTCTGTAAATATCGCAAGCTGTTAACAAAACAGATTTACCCTGGCCTTTGAGATACTTGGCCAGTTTACCGGAGAAGGTAGTCTTGCCAGAACCTTGCAAACCGGCAATCAGAATGACTGCCGGATTCCCCTGAACAGTGATTTCCTCACCGTGCCCCCCCATTAGTGCGGTTAACTGATCGTTCGTGACTTTAGTCAGTAGCTGCCCCGGGGAAACTGCGGTAAGTACATCCATACCAAGCGCCTGTTCTTTAATTTCATCGGTTACTTGTTTGGCAACTTTGTAGTTTACATCTGCATCTATGAGCGCTCTTCTGATCTCCTTTACCGTGGTAGCTACGTTGACTTCTGTAATCCTTCCCTGACCTTTTAAAGTTTGAAAAGCTTTGTCCAGTTTAAGACTTAAATTATCGAACATAATTGCTAATATCTTCTAAGGCGGCAAAAGTAAGAATAATGAAATAGAGAGGGTAAATAGTTTCCATATAATGAACCATACCGTCCTGAATGAAGAGTTATTCTGCGCAGAATAAGAATATCAATTCAACACCTACGTTAAAAGAGACCGTAGCCTCCACAAATAAATCTTCAAAACAATTCTGGAAAAGAATATTCATGGATAAAGCCTGATCACAAAAACGACTAAAAACCCCAAGTTCAGTTTATGAGAAGGATTCAGCTAACTGAAGCTGAAGCTCAATCTTTTTGAAGCAAACACATGCCGCGGCTTATCCCCAATCAGATACACTGCAAGGGCTAAAGGTTAATTATTTGTTACCACTACTAAAGGTTATCACGCATGGTTTACGATAGATGAAATTAGGATCGAATATTGTGCACCTACGTAGTTAGGGGTAGATTAAAATCGTACTAATAACTATGTACTAACCTTTATGCCCCAATGTACTAACTGCAAAAATCATATTGAATAGTAACACGTTTCTGACCCATGTCGGATACCAACTACATGTTCTCTGATAAATAGATTAATGAAAAACAGGTGCTTAAATCATCTGATGCCGCCTAGTACTCTACTGGCATAAGTTGACTGAGTAAAAACCCGTTATCAATGTCATCCGTTGGAATATTCCACTTGATTGAGGCTACTGTTTAAAAGGGTATTGTTATTCAAAAATGTACAGCACCATCATGATGTAGTGTAAAATACTGCCTGCCATCACAAACAGATGCCAAATAAAATGTGCCAAACGCATTCTGTAGTCAATGATATAGAAAATGATACCTGCGGTGTAGACAATACCGCCGGATACCAGCAGCCAAAAAGCGGGGGACGGAAGCAATGATTTGACCAGATTAATTTTGAAAACAATAATCCAGCCCATAATGGCGTACATCAGGGTAGAAATAAGATTGTATTTACCGGTATAAAAAATCTTAATTACTACGCCCACTACAGCCATACCCCATTGAATCCCAAAAAAAAGCCATCCGGTTAACCCTCCAATGGTGAGTAAGAGTACAGGCGTATAAGTGCCAGCTATGAGTAGATAAATGGCACAATGATCCAGGATATTGAAAACGTTTTTGGCTTTTTCATGTCGCAGTCCGTGGTAAATGGATGAAAAGGTGTAGAGCAGAACCAAACTGACACCATAAAATAAAGCGCTTAGCAGACTCCAGGGTTGCTGGCTCTGGGCTCCCATGACAATGAGTACCACCAGACCTCCAATAGCCGTCAGGCCCGTGATTCCATGTGACAACAGGTTAAACCATTCTTCTAAATGAGTCTGTTGTTTTGCGCTTTTGATCAGCTCTAGTCTTTTAATTAAAGATAAGCAGAGGTGCTGAATTTAAACAGCTATTTCTTCCGCTCCGTCTTGTTTTGCTTGTTTATCTCTACGTTTCCTGTTCGACGGCAGCCAATCATAAAGTTCTGGTGAGTCGTCAGCTTTTGAGCCGGTACCCCCGAGCTTATCGCTACCAAAAGTTGTGATTTTGACTTCTTTACATTTCCGGCATCCAAACTAGTAGTTTTAAAGAGCGATTGTCCAAGCTCATTTTCGACGCAATTCTCGGATTTGATCAAGAGCTTCAATTTGTTATTCCTGATCTCTACAGCTAGAACAATAAAAAAATCAAGGATTACTGGTTAGCATTCCAACGAATACCTGCGGAAATGGGTCGTAATAATGGAATGTCCGAGTAGATGGTAATAGAAAAGAAATTTTCCATCGCCTGTAGATTCCAATGGTCATTGAAATAAGTCATACCTGGACTA
The DNA here is from genome assembly GCA_039028075.1 of Bacteroidota bacterium. Taxonomy (GTDB): domain Bacteria; phylum Bacteroidota; class Bacteroidia; order Cytophagales; family Cyclobacteriaceae; genus Fulvivirga. The sequence continues at coordinate 14,535 of JBCCIX010000049.1, forward strand.
AAACCAAGGTGGAGGTCGGTTGAATTGGACTTAG
>JBCCIX010000050.1:0-14489 GCA_039028075.1 Bacteroidota bacterium
AACTTGGCGTTAGATCAATATAAATTAGAGGATGTAGAAAAAATATTAATACGAAAGGTTTTAAAAAAGTACAATGGCAACATTACCCAAGCTGCATCTGAATTGGGACTAACCCGGTCATCATTATACCGAAGGTTAGAAAAATATGGTCTTTAAGGATTTTCGGTTTCGAGTAGCCTTACGAGTAATTTTGCTCGGAATGATTATGGCTGCATTCGTCTGGTCGCTTAACGATCCTTCCATGATCATTACTACCTTCCTTTTTGGCTTTATTGTTTTCCTGCAACTCTCAGAATTGTATCGTTTTATTGCACGAACTAATAGGAGACTAACCCTTTTTTTGGAGTCGATAAAATATTCCGATTTCGTAAGTGCTTTTTCTGCGGACAATGAATTAGGTCAGAGTTTCAAGGCGCTAAATGTAGCTTTTAATGATGTATTGGAGGCCTTTAGAAAAGCGCGTTCGGAGAAAGAAGAGCATCTACAATATCTCAATACTATTGTTGAACATGTAAGTACAGGCCTTGTCTCTTATGATGCTACCGGCCAGGTTCATCTTATCAATGCTACCGCCAAGAGATTCTTAAAAGTAGATAGCCTAAGGAACATAGAAGAGCTACTTGAAACCCAGTCCAGACTCTACAAAGTGTTATTTGATCTCCCGGCAGGTAAAAGCGAATTGTATCGCATAGAAGGCGACATACAACTTTCAGTGAATGCGACCGACATCATATTAAGAGGTCGTCAGATGAAGCTGGTTGCTCTACAAAACATTCAGCCTGAACTACAGAGGAAAGAGCTTGAGGCCTGGCAAAACCTGACCAAGGTACTTCGGCATGAAATAATGAATTCAATAACTCCCATTGCCTCCTTGACCTCTACCATGAAGGATATCTTAATCGAAGATCTTGATAATAAGGAAGATCGTTTCGAATTACCCGACGAAGCAGTAGAAGATTTGCAGGAAGGTTTGGAAACTATTGAGAGCAGAAGCCAAGGGCTTATTCGGTTCATTGATGCCTATCGCGATTATACTTCGATACCGTTACCAAAAATGGTAAAGCTCTCCGTTCAGCAACTCCTTGATCAGGTAGTAAACCTTTTAAAAGTGGAGTTGAGAAAAGCTCAGGTGCAAATTTCAGTTTCCGTAACACCTCAAGATTTGATGCTAGAAGGGGACGTAGAACTCCTTGAGCAAGTACTCATTAACCTGGTTAAAAACGCCATTGAAGCTTTTGAAAATCACACCCAGCCCAGGATCGAATTAAGAGCAAAGCTCAATGAAATAGACAACGTCAAAATTATGGTGAAAGATAATGGGAAAGGAATAATTCGGGAAGCGTTAGATCAAATATTCATTCCCTTTTACAGCACCAAAACCAGTGGTTCCGGGATTGGACTAAGTCTTTCGCGGCAAATTATGCAACTGCATCATGGCACACTTACCGTCGACTCGGAGCCCAATGAATTTACCGAGTTTACACTTACTTTTTAAATAAGCCTAATGCCCAATCAGAATAAACGGTGCCCAAAAATAGGGGTTCTGCAATTTATCGTTTTCGTCAATTTTTAGATCATTCGACCGATTTTTTCCCTTCATATTCTCGGGATTGTCATCAGTAAATTCACCATTTTTAATCATCGATCGCTGAGCGAGCGTAAGAGATTCCGCGACACTGTTTCCGCTTTCTAGATACTCGTGAAACCTTGTCATCAAAAGAGAGGTGGTAGCATCATCCACTTTCCAAAGACTAACGATTACCGCAGGTGATCCGCTGTAAATAAAAGCTCGACTAAGACCAATAAGATCATCCCCTTTACTCAGTTCACCTAAGCCCGTCTCGCAGGCGCTTAACGTCACTAAGCGCGCCTTTAGTCTGATGTTAAATATTTCATTTACGGTCAGCCTCCCGTCTTCATGCTCCGATGGATGCATCAACAGGTATGAGTAGCCTGGCTGCCTTGTATTCAAGACACCATGGGTGGCAACATGTAAATAGTCATATCCCGGAGCCTCTGTTTTGAAAAAGCCCTCACTGAAATTGTTCCCATTTCTGATATCTGAGTTTTGGTAAAGCGTAGCTAGTTTATCGACCTCTAACAGCGTGCCCGGCAGCGCGGGGAACTGGCCTAACGTAGAATTTCCTAAAGCCATGCCCAGAAATTTAGATTCGAATTCAGATGCCGAAAGTTGCTGGCAATGGAACCATACCGAAGCAGAAGGAGCTGTTGAAACCAGGAAATTTTCTATTAAATAATGACCTGCTTGGTTTTTCAAAGCCTGGAAAGGTAAAAAGTGTACAACGCCATTGGGAATAATAATAAGGCTCTGGTAAGCACTAATTTTTTCAGCAATAGGTTCGATTAGATATCCGTACAGTTTTTCCAAACTTCTGTCCATAAATTCTGACATTTGTAGTGATACAGCGTTACGAAAAGCAGCCATTTCCCTTCGAATTTCAGATTCAGCAATTTTGACCTGGACCGCGCCAACCTCATCCTTTTCAATTAACCAAATCGTTATTTCATCTTTACCCAGCCAATATTCTACCATAATGGTGCTATCATTTAGGTTATTTTGAATTCGCGATAAATCTGGTGGCTCTACGGAAATGAGATTATCAAACCCGGGATGATTGAGCTTTATATCCAAAAGAACTTGCTGGTATTCGGATTGTGCCCATTCCAATTCCGTAGTTAGTGCCCTGCGACTACTATTTTGATCCGCTTCAGAAATTTGCTGAACCAATTGCTGAATCTTAACTCTCAACTGCTGCTCGCTTTTTACCACTGTTTCATTTTTAGCAGATGAGCCAACTTTTCTATTACCTAGCATATCCAGAAATGACCTGGCCCGAGACCGTTCATTTAACGCGAAGGCCTTCAAGAGCAGTTGATCTTTAGCTTCTACCCTATACTGTTTTAATAACAGGTCTATATACGCTTCATACACCTCTACCTTGTTCGAGAAAAAGGCGCTCTTTAATTCATCCAGATTGAGATTATCCCGAATGCTTTCCACAACCGAAATACTATTTTCATAGTTTGTTTTAGCGTTATTATAATCGTTTAGTCGCACGTAAATCAACCCTTTTCTATAGAAGACTTTCCATTGTAAATCTGGCTGCTTGGATAATCTGCCCGCCGAATCCAGAGCATCTAAAGCCTCTGCGTATTTTTGTTTTTTACATAAAAAACGTGCTTTTCCCAGCAGCGTACGAGAAAGCCCTTCTTCGCTGCCTACGGAACTAAAATTCCTTTCCGCGGCGGATATTAATGAGTCAAGGTCATTCCAATCTTGACCATCAAGCTTATATTCCAACAGTTTGACCGCGGCGAGTCCTGCTCCGGTTTTTGCCCCTTGAAATTCATACATATCCAGATTCGACTGAAGTCTAGCCTCGTACGAAGTACTATTTGAAATGCGTTCTGAGGTGACATCTGGCCGGAGGCGTAATGCTTTCAAGTAACTTTCTTCAGCAGCCCGGTCATCTCCAATGGCCTTGTAGATATCACCTAATCGTAACAAAGAATTAACAATTTGAGCGCTAATACCTATTTGCTGGGAAAACTTATAAGCGTCTAGCTGATGCCGCAATGCCTCCTCATAATTACCCTTTAAAAGTTCTATTTGGGCATTAGCTTCGAATTGTCGGGCAGGTAGACGTCCCGATTCTTTAGCCCATCTTATGGATTGCTTAATGAAGGCTTCAGCTTTCTCCAAATTGCCTTGTTCACGATTGATGATACCCTGAACCAAGGTAATTTCATCGGCATATTCTTCATAATTAGTAAGACCTGAACCCATGGACTCGGCTTCTTTGAGCAAAGAAAAAGCCTCAGAAAAATCGCCTAATACCATTTTTAGTCTGGCCAGAGAAAGATAAGCGGCCACCACAGATTGTTTATTCACCGATTTACTACTTGAAATAAAATTTGAGCTTCTGTTCAGCACATCGGTCAAAATGCTAATGGCCTCACCGTAATTACCTTGATAGGCCTTAAGCATTCCTAGCAGGCGCATATCCTCTAGTAATGTCAGTTCATTTTTATTGATGAGTGAATCAAGCTCTTTAGCTTGTTGTACGTGTTTTTCAGCTACTGTATACTCTCCAAGCGCGCTTCTTGAATGAGCCAGCTTACGGTGAACATCAGCTTCTGTTTCCGTATTTCTATACATCCCAAGATTCTCACTGGCTTGAAGATACTCTTCATAGTGTTCAATGGCCTTAACATGATTGCGTTGGTTATTGTGAAAATCTCCTAACTGAATAGATTTAGTAGCCACTATTGAAGGTGTGCTACAACGGGCGAAAACTAAAATCAATAGATAGAAAAGAGCTTTTGAAACGGTAGCTCGCCCTTTAAAAAACATACTGCACTACCATTGTATAACCGGGATCAGCACTGCTATTTCGGCCTTTCACCACAAAACTTACCGCCTGATTAATCCTAAATCTCTTGATTTGAAAACTCAATCTGGGCACATACTGCAAGGCCCATCTTTTTAAGTCATTTGCTTGACCATCCACTTCGTCGTCACCAAAAGAGAAATAAAAAATATCGTTTTGAAAAACGAGCCATTCGTTTAAATGAAAATTATAAGCCCCCCTCAACGTGAGCAGGTTACCAGACTTAAAGTCAGTAGGATCTTCACCAACGTCAATGATCTTCGTTCCGCCAAACTTGATGTCATATGCTATAGCACCTTCATAAGAAAATGGATATTGGACTTTTCTGAAGGTAACACCAAGATCTAAAGTGCCTTCACCACTGCCCGTAGGTAGTGTGTAATTCTGCTCATCTACGATATCCGTTGGATCTTTTTCTCCTGTGGGTAAGGTGAGAAAAGCAGAAACTAAAACAGCTCTGCGAAGGATATCTTCAGGCACCAGTTGATAAATGAGCCCTAGCTCAACATCACTTAATCCATTGCCTTCAATCCCCCAAGATGTTATCTCGGAAGTGCCGGATAGCGGTGCCTCCAGCAAAAGCGACTGACTGATGAATTCATTCCTGAAGGGAATAGATAATGATGCTTGTAGACGATCAGAAACACCGTATTGAAATGCAAATTGATAGCTCAAACTTTTGGCCCAAATATTATCAGGAAATAGTCTCTTTTTAGCATCATCGTCAAAAAACTTGTCCACAGCAGCAAAAGACAAGGCAAATCCTGCCCTTAAAAATCCCTTGTTGAGTGTTGCGGGCTGTGTCACAATCGTAGTTTGTTTCAGCTCTAATGGCGTGAGTGCCTCCTGCACCTGGGCATGTATTGGTTCGAAAATCAACACTATGAATAATAGTAGTAGTAATCTTTTCATCGCTCAAAAGGAAATAAGTTATACACCGCCCGGGTAGAAAGTATCAATGGATTAAAGCTATTTTCACCGCCCGTGGGAAAAGAGGCCACTTGTCGGATCCAGAGTCTTGGTGTTACTAGCACCTCAGCGCCTAATTGGATTGATCTTCGCCTTTGCCGCTCTACCAATGTTCTTATTCCTGTAATTTCCGACCATCCTTCACCACTATTATGCGCTTGATAGCCTAAAAATAGATTTAGGAAAGGCCAGGCCTGGTACTCAGACAAAAACAGTAGTTGAGATCGATCACCGAGTTGATAATCGTAATCTCGGGAAGTGTAAGATATTAGTTCATTATCCAGGCTAGCGGACCAGGATATACTGGTGGCCTCACCGGAAAAGTGTTGACGGAAATAGTCAAAACTGAAACCGAACTTGTCCGTTCTTACTTTACCGGACAAACCTATGAGCCATGCGGCTGTGCCTTCACCGGCTTTATTTAAAAATTGATACGTAATGGTATTCAACGGACCGGTATCGTCTATCTGGTGCTCCGGTTGATCAGGCTCATGGGCGGCTACCGGCAACGACCTGCCTGCCGAAAAAACGAAGTCAAACTGCCTGGTGACAAAAGGAACCTTGAAGTCTAACATTACATGTAAATCCGTCCAGCCCTTGCGTTCTGTGATCTCATTAAAATCAATGGGATCATCTGGCGTGGTAATTATCACAATGTTTCTGGAACGCTGCGCTTCTTGCAAGTGATTAATATCCATGGATACTTGCAAAAATTCAGCAAAGCCATAGTTCAATTCCAGATCTACCAAATGCCCAATATTCGTAAAACCCTCATCCGATAGATCTACTTTGTTACCGGCCAGATCGTACCTTCTGGAATTGATCAACAGACTATACCCACCATTTACCCTGAATTGACCTTTATGTACCGTCAACGGGCGGATCAAGGTGGTTTCATTCGCAAGTATACTGTCACCTTTTTGCGCAGCTAAATGATGCGAAAGAATAAAAAACAGAAAAACCCATCCTTGGTGTGCTAGTTTAATCATCACGGTATGTATTTAGCCAGACCGCCATCGATCGTACCCACCCAAATGTTAGCATTCGAATCGGTGATCATGGAGTATATGGTGTTATCAGGAGGTCCTTCAAATTGCGTTCGCATGATTATGCCGTCATACAGAATCAGGCCATTGGCGATGGTACCAATCCAAAGGTTTCCCAATCGATCTTCCGTGATGGCGTTGATCCAGTTTTGCGACAAGCTATTTTGTAGCCCGAATTGGTCAAAATCAGATCCGGTTAATCGTGTAATAGAGCCACCGTCAAGCGTGCCGAACCACAACGAACCTGAGGAGTCTTCAAAGATGGCGGTCACTACGTTGCCGGCCAGACCGTCTTGAGCAGTAAAAGATACAAAACTGCCGTTGTCTTCATACCTTTTAACACCTCCATCCGAACCGACCCAAAGATCTCCTGCACTATCCTCATAGAGCGTGTTAATTACATTGCATTCAATGCAATTATTATCAAATATTTCGAACACACCTTGAGAATTAGCTAAAAAAAGACCCCGATTGAAGGTTCCGATCCAGATATTTTCATCCTCATCCATTAAGAGGCTTGATACATCAATAGGTAATCCATCCAGATTCGGAACATTGATGAAACCATCGGGAGTCAGAATACTTAATCCTGCCGGCGTAGCAAACCACATGTCGCCAGCAAAATCTTCTATGATAGCAACGACGGTATTGTCAATCAGTCCATTATTTACAGAATACGATTGAAACGTACTGCCGTTAAAAATAGAAACCCCTTCACTTGTGCCAATCCAAAGTTCACCATCAGAATCTTCAAACAGCGACCAAACCGGAGTATCGTCAAATTCTCTAAAGTATTCCCAGCGACCCAACTCTTCTTGCGACGGTAAATTCTCGTCAACCTCGGTGCATGAAAAAGCGGCGAAAAGTACTACAAAAGTTGAATATCTAGTTAACATAGCTTTTAACCTGCTCTTTTAAACCCGCCATTTCCATTTCGGCAGTTTCTTTATCGACTATTTCAAGTTCAGCCATAATCTTCAAACCCCGGGGCAGCACCGTGCATTTTAAATAACAGGTGCTGTCTGCTTCTACATCGATAGTAAATAATTCCGGATTGATTACGTAAACGCCGGTAACAAAATCCCGCTCGCCGGTATGGGAATAGTCCATTTTATACCAGCTCCCGTTCTTTAGATTTACCACCACTTCATCAGGATCCACCGTTCCCACTATGACTTTCGCTCTACTGCTGGCCAATTTCTTGGGCCGATAAAAGTAAAACTCAGCATTGCCATCAGATGTCAAGATATTGAAAACCTCTTTAGTGCCATTTTCAAACTTGATCATAAATACCTCTGATTTTTGTAAGGTATAAAGCGGGCCTGATAAGTTGTTGAACTTTTTGTATTTGATATCTGTATGGCGTATTTCGTAGACCTTAGTTTCTATTTCTTCTCCATTTTTCAGGATCATAATATCCTGAGCCATAACGGGGACCATAAGACACAGGATTGATAGAAGTATAAGACATCGTCGCATTCAGCACTTACTTGTATTCCCATCCAAATGACAACTCCAGCATCCCAAAAAAGTAAGTGCTCGAATTGTCAACCACTTCTCCGGTATTAATAAAAGTTTCGTCAGAACTTAAATCCGACGCTATACCTATGAATACACCTAGATTAAGATATGAGCTTTTTGAGGACCTCCATCGATAGCCCACATTGGACAGAATGGCCAGGCTTGTTCCGTCTTCTTCCGATTCAAAAGTTTCTCCCATGCCGTATTGCGCACTACCCCATTCCAGGTCAGCTATTCCTCCGTAGTACCAGGTATTTCCGGAAGTCTCAGCAAATGCTTTAACTCCAACACCTAATGCCATTGTACCCGCAGAAAGCTCACTGTCTTCATCAAAAGTTTCCCAGATCGCATGGGTAAGTAAACCGGCATAAGCATATCTAAAGTGGGGTGCTAGATACGTGCGTTCACCAATTTTAGCTTCGTACTGAAAAATAGGCCCAAACTGCAAAAGTCCTAAAGGATTTATATTAAAAGATGAACGTGGCAGATCATTAGCAACCAATTTTCCGGGTTGGGGTGTTTCTGATCTGCTCGATGAAGATGGTGTATTGGATTCATTAAACACATCCTTTGTTCCATTTTCATAACGGATCATAAATACGTCTTTCTTACCTATTGTATAAGTTGGCCCTTCCCTGTTATCAAATTTTTTGTACTTGATCTCAGAAGATAATACTTCCAAAACAACAGCCTGAATTTCATCCCCATTTTTTTTTATGATCATATCCTGTCCATTTAACGAAAAGGATACAAATCCCAAGAGGAGCATTAAAGTGTACTTCATCATTATATTTTTTCTAGTTCAAATTTATCTTCATCTTCATCAGTCACAACGAACCGCGATGAGGTAAGTGAAACCATGACGAAGTCATTAATATCACCGGGGCCATGTGTAAGGCAAACCCTGTCGTCGTTAATCCGTGACCATGTACCTGCGTTCGTTTCTGTGCTAGATTCATCTTCAAAAAATTCCCGGGATTCACCACCCGTTTGAAATGTGATAAAGAAAGAATAATCTACGTCAAATCCTTCTTCTCTCACAAATGGCCAAGAGCCTGTAAGCAGATCACTTTCGGAATTTTGTAAATCGTCATCACCATATGAGGTAGCTATGATGAGCAGGGCAAAAAATAAAACACAAATCTTCAAGAAACAATTTGCCCTTTTTGATAAAGCATACATAATATTTTGGGTACATATTGACTTTGGAGCAAGTTAAACCCAAAAGTTACCAGTCTTTAACAGCCATGTTTCATTGATTAACACCAAGGTTACATGGACTAAGAATGATGTAGTTAATGGAGCAGGTAAGAGTTACTTCAATATATTCGCTAAGTACTAAATTGCTGCACTTTACACCCGCAGTTTTTCAATCACACACGTACATGCATGCCCTTTACCTAGCCACGGATAAAATCCTTCTCAAGACATCTCGTGTACTTTTGAGGGATTGATTTTATACACCTCCTTAAAGGCTTTTGTAAAGTAAGACAGGTTATTAAAACCCACGGAGTAAGCTATTTCCGATACAGTTCCCTTCCCAACTTTTAAATACTCGTTTGCTTTTTTGAGGCGATATTGACGAATAAACTCCGAGGCTGAACAGCCAATTACCGCCTTCATTTTACGATGCAGTTGAACTCGGCTCATAGCCAATTCTTTGGCAAACCGATCCACAGATAATTCATGATTATCAAGTTCCTTTTCAAGAATCTCAATGGCGTGTTGCAGAAACTTATCATCAGCAGATACAATTTCCTCGGCCTTAGGTGCGATCAGAAACTCCTTATGATAATGGTCTTTTATCCGACTACGTTGTAGGAGTAAACTCCGAACACATGTAAGCAGTTCTTCCGTATCAAAAGGCTTGCTCAAATAGTGATCTGCACCTCCGGCTATACCTTGAATTCGACTTTCTTTTTCAGCCTTGGCCGTCAGCATGATGACAGGTACATGACTGGTCTTAGCGTCTGCACGCAATAGTTCCAATAGCTCCATGCCGTCCATCTCCGGCATCATGAAATCTGTGATCATTAGATCAGGGATATTTTGTGCCAGTCGCGCCCCTTCCACGCCATTTTTTGCCGACTCTACATCAAATTCACCCTGTAGCTGATGTACAATGTAATTACGCAGGTCATCGTTATCTTCTACTACCAAAACAAGCGGCCTGTCTGGAGCAAAAGTATCGCTAGGAATTTTAGCTCCCTTTCCACGCTGCCGGCGGACCTGTTCAGAAGCTGCCTCTGCACGACTCTTTACTTTCTCATCTGCTGAATAACTTTCATCGTTCAGTGATAGGGCTACCTTAAAAACAGTCCACTCGTGGTCATCATATACCCGTACTGATCCATGGTGTAACTCAGCAAATTCTTTTACCAAGGCTAACCCTATTCCTGAGCCTTCCGCTTTATTAACATGCTCACTTTGATAAAAGCGGTCAAAGATCAGGTCTTTTTCATGATCCGGAATTTGCTGGCCGGTGTTTCTTACTTCAAATCCCACCACATCCGTTAATACACGCATTGAAAATTTCACCTCACCGTTACTACTCGTGTATTTAAAAGCATTAGACAGCAGATTCAATAGTATCTGCTCTAGCTTTATTTCATCGAAATACGTTTCACATTGGGTTTGCGGAAATTCAACATCAAAAGAGACTTCGCGGCTCATGGCTAAAGACTCAAATGGTGCGATTATCAGCTTGGCCCATGAAACTATGTCTTTTTTGGTGACCTCAAGCTTAAGTTTCCCTGCTTCAAGCTTAGAGAGATCTAAGAGCTGATTTATGAGCGATAACAGGCGATCAGCGTTTCTTTGAATAAGTTGAAGAATCCAGACCGTATCCTTATCGGATTTGTATTTAGAACTAAGCTCTGCCAAAGGGGCGGTTATAAGTGCCAGCGGAGTCCTGAACTCATGTGATAAACCGGTGAAAAAAGAAGATTTCAGCCTGTCCAGTTGTTGCATTTTTTGAACCTCTACATGCTCAAGCCTTAAATTGGATTTCAAACGCTCTCGCACTATAAAAGCACGAACGATAACGTAGGATATCAGCACAAAACTAAATAGATACAAGCCATAGGCCCACCAGGTTTTCCAGGGTGGAACCTTTATCGAAATAAATAGACGGGTGCTTTCTTTTGACCATGACCCTTCACCATTAGAGGCCTTTACTTCGAAAAGATATGCACCGGGTTCCAGGTTGGTATAGGTAGCTATACGGTTGCCGGCATCTGTTTTAACCCAGGATTCGGAAAAACCGCTTAAACGATATTCATAATTTACTTTACCGGGATTAACGTAGTCCATAGCTGAAAAACGGATTGACAACGTGTTATCGTCGTGTTCAAGCTGAATTGAATCAAGAAAGTTAATGTGCTTATCTACATTATAATTTCCTTTACGCGTGCTCACCGGCTCATGAAAAATTCTTAAATCCGTTAGCATTACCGAAGTGGGATCCCTCGATTCGCTACTATGCTGAGGGTCTACCGTTAAAATACCATGTTCACTACCGAAATAAAGATTACCGTTAGAAGCCTTGAGAAAACTTTTCGCCTTAAAGGAGTTATCAATCAATCCATCACTTTTAGTATAATTTGTTACGGTGCTGTCTCTGGTATTAAATCGGCTTAATCCATAATTCGTACTGATCCATACATTTTCTTCCTCTACGAGCGTACCGTATACAATATCATTTAAAAGGCCCGATTCAGAATTAAGTACTTTGCTTACTACACCGTTCTTATCAACAAAATGTAGACCTCCTTTAGTACTCACTAATAAAGTCTGATTGTTGAGAGGGGCAATGTGATAGACGTGATTATTGACCAGAGTATTCGGTTTACTTGGATCGTTGTAAAAGTATTGGAGTGTACCATCATTCACATTAAACTTATTTAGCCCCCCGTAGCTTGTACCTAACCAGATTGTATTTTTATCTTCAACCCAAATGTCATTTACATACTGATCATAAAGGGGGACATTTTCTTTATTGTATCTCTTAAATGTATTGGTTGCAGGATTCAAACGTGCAAAACCGGCAGTAGTGGCGACCCAAATGAAACCCAACTCGTCTTGTTCTATGTCCTCAATTACATTGTAATTGATTGACTCAAGATCACTGCCTGAATAGACAAATCGCTTAGACACATTTAAAGCGCTGTCTAATTTGATTAATCCACTCCCTGAAGTAGCCAGCCAAACATTTTTATCGCGATCTTCGAAGGTTTTAACAATCAGGAAGGTGTTTCCAACGGGTACAGCGACTGGTTTGTCGTCATTAATGAAAAGTCCATTACTCGTAGAAACTAAAAGTCTACCACTACTTAATTCACAAAATGAGCGCACGACAACGTCTGATTGATGTCTTGAAAAAATTGGATTGGTCGCGGGAAACTTAAAAACACCGGCATTTACGGTGCCCATCCAGGTGTTCCCCTGGGTGTCGATCATAATATCGTAGACATAACTGCCATTGTCAAATGGGAAACCTTGTTCCATAATTTTTGTAAAAGGTTGGCCTGTCTTGTGAGTATCCCACTCAAATAAACCTGCAGAACTCAAAACCCAAAAAACATGCTGTCTCCTGAAAATTTTAACCACGTCCTTACCGGTAAAAGTAGAATTCGCGTAAGAGTAATGCTCTTCGAACGTCTTGGTAATTGTGTTGAATCTAATAAGACCATTCAAGGTACCGAGTACTAACGCTCCATCATCTTGGTATATATTTACAATAATGTTGGCTCTGAAGGCATCGGTCTCATTTGCTTGCTTAAACTTAAAATTTTCAAACCTTTCACTTTCCGGGTCGAAATGATCGAGCCCATAGCCACCTAACCCTATCCATAGCGAACCGTCCTCAGCAGCACTTAGAGCATAGACATAATCCTGTCCCAAGCCGTCCTTTGGGGATCGATAGGTTTTAAAAGTTTCTGAGTCCCGATCAAATTTACTAAGCCCTCCACCATCTGTACCAATCCATAAGGAACCGTCTTTAGTTTCCGTCAGACATTGTATGGTGCCATTCTCCAAAGATTTTCCATCATCTTTAAAGTTAAATCGCCGAAAGGTTCCCTGGAATTTATCATACCTGTTAAGTCCGTAAGTTGTTCCTACCCAAAGTACCCCCTTGTGATCTTCGTAGAGTGTTCTGATAAAATTAGAACTTAAAGAAAGCGTGTCATTACTATCGTGGCGATAAATAGTAAAGCTGTATCCGTCATATTTACATAAACCGTCCTCAGTACCCATCCAAATGAACCCATCTGAGTCTTGAAGTACACTATAAACGGTTTGGTTAGATAAACCATCGTCCATAGTCAGATTTTCGTGGTAATCCAACTGAGCGTTGAGGTCTATGACCCAAATGAAGAGAAAGAATATGGTTATTCTGTTGCCCATCCGTACATTGTACTAAAATATAGTGCCAAAACGATTATTAGTACTGAGTTTCTTTTAAAAATCATACCTCTCAACTTCGTTTACTCGATAGCTTGAAAAGCTATACCTATATATAGCTAGGGGATGGTTTGTAACTTATCGGATAATAGTAGGATATAGAAAAATTCGCCATAGATAGTCAGTAGGTGGAATCAAACCTCGTTTCAGCTCTGATCTGTGCGCATACTATTAACTACATTTTATTTTTCATGATAGATCAAAGAATAAACAGTTGTATACATTTTATTATGACGATATTTATCTTACAACGATAGCGCCTATTCTAAACGCTACGCATGGTATTTACATCAAGTGTTACCCTAATCAGAAACTACATCTCTTAGCATCTACCCAAAGCAGCGAAATACCCTTCAAAAAAATGAGAAGACTATCACGGACGTTTCATTCTTTGATGCTGAGGTTACCAGGCAAACGCTGCGCATAACGCGGGCTTGAACCTTAGGAAGGTCAATAGCTAGATACGTCAGTATTAAAATTCGAAACCTCGCTAACAAAGATAGCTGACTATCGTGTCTAACTTCGACTAAAGTTTAAAACATAAAATTGCTTTAGTTATGAAAACAACTTATCAACTTACTACGGCCACATTATTAGTATTGGTGGCCACAATTTTAGGTGGCTGCTCTGATGATGAACCGGGAAACTCCCAAGACAATGGCCAGCCGATTACCGATGTGTTTCAAGCGGGTCAGGCATTTGATCTGATTAAAGGAATCTCAGCAGAACTAAATAGTAGCCTAAATGAGGACTTTGAGCAGGGTACAGAGTTTGCGGGGGATCAGGGAATTGTCACCATTACCGGAAATAAAGACTACACTTCGACATCAAGTAGCTCAAGCACCTCCACTACCTCTCTAGCGAATATTGATTTATCCTTTGAGGGTTATTCCTCGATCAATCAAGTCAATTGTACTTTAGACGGTACCGTAAGCTACTACAATTACTACAGAAATAGAGTAGCATGTTCTTCCTCTACATGCGCCTCGTCTTCCAAACATAGCCAATCCGTAGATGCTGAAAGCATTAGAATCACTTTTCTCTCCGAAGGCGGCGAGTGGATTACAGATGAGCTTTA
>JBCCIX010000051.1:0-14446 GCA_039028075.1 Bacteroidota bacterium
CAAATTTTTTAAAATGAGAAACACAATTATTAAAAACGGTCTATATGCTTCGCTACTGTTGATAGGCGTACATATAATTTTCTGGGTTGTATCTGATGGAGAACCGAGTTATGAAATGGGCGAAATTGTTGGCTATGCCAGTATGATCGCTTGTATGGCATTTGTTTTTTTGGGTATACGCGAATACCGTAACGTAGAGCTTCGCGGAACCATGACTTTTGGTCAAGCCTTAGGCATGGGCGTGCTGATCGCATTGGTCCCTTCTTTGGCTTTCGGCGTGTATGACATCATCTATATTATTTATCTGAATCCAGATTTCACTAACGATTATTTTAATCACTACATCAATGAAATGCGCAATACGTTAACTGCCGAAGAGTTTGAAGAGGCCCGACGGCAGATGGAAGCTGAAAAGCAATTTTGGAGCAACCCATTACTACAGTTCATAGTAATGTTTCTTACCGTCTTTGTGATCGGCTTTATTGTAGCGTTAATATCTTCAGCCATATTACAAACAAAATCAGAAAAACCAGTAGTATCATGAGTAAGAAAAAAGTAACCGGAATAGGAGGAGTTTTCTTCAAAACTCCTGACCCTCAAAAAACAAAAGACTGGTATTCGAAACACCTAGGTTTAAAGACAGACCAATACGGATCGCTATTCGAATTTCGTCTCGCAGATAATCCAGATGCTAAGGGCTATTTACAATGGAGTCCATTTAAGAATGACACCACCTATTTTGAGCCTTCTGAGAAAGAATTCATGATCAATTACCGAGTGGAAAATCTCGAAGAGCTTGTTGAAGAGTTAAAAGCAAATGGGGTAACTGTAGTGGACAAAATAGAGGTATATGAATACGGAAAGTTCGTGCATATACTGGATATCGATAATAATAAAATCGAGTTATGGGAGCCTGTTGACCGCACCTTTACCGATCAATATGAGGGAAAGACCAACAAATGATTAATTAACTTAAAAAACAACAGGCCATAATATAACGTCCACTCTCCGGTTCATTCTTCGGCCTTGCCATGAATAATTAGTGTAGAGTGGATTTTTTAATCCGAAATCACGAATCTCAATAAGTTCCGAATCTATTCCTTTGTTAATTAACTCCTGCTTCACTGCTTCACTTCTCATTTGAGAAAGCCACTGATTGTATTCTTTGCTACCGATATTATCCGTGTGACTGAAAAGAATAATTTCGTAATCCTGAAGGGACGGAACCTCGTCTATAAAATCATAGAGCTCCCGAATTTGCCACTGGTCGACGTAGTAACTACCACCCCCAAAATAAACGCTCTTTAGTAACAGCGAATCCTGAGACTGACCACTAACATGGATCGATCCAAATAAGAGCAAAAACGTCATTAGTCTCATAACTAATGATTTTATTATTTTTTAGTACTGCCCTGTCGCTTTCGTTTTACAATTAACCGATGGAATCTATAATATGCGACAAGATAATAATCCCCTCTTTTAAGTACTTATCCTCAAGTTGTAAGGTTTCACCACCACTGGTCTTGGTTTCAGTGTCTACTTTGGTGCCGGAGAGTCCGCTTCGCTTTGCCTTTCGTTCTTCCGCTTCCTCCATCTGCTGCTTACGAATATTTTCGTTCAGAGAAATCTCAGTACGCTCTAAGTTTTGCTTCAGTTCAACCGTCTCCTCGACTAAGTTTTTCAAGTCTGCATCCGTTCTTAAGCGGTAGTTATAGTCATTGTTCAATTGGGCAATCAACCGAGAGGAAACATCATTGGTCAGATTATAGTTTGTACTGGCTATCTGGTCCCACGGCAAAGCACTTGGATTGGCGCTTTCTCCGAATTCGCTGGCCTCAAAAGCCGAAGGTAAGTTGATATCAGGGTTTACGCCTAAATGCTGCGTACTGCTGCCGGTTACCCGGTAAAACTTTTGAAGAGTAAGCTTCAGCTGGCCTACTTTCTCGCCTTCAGGGACTTCAACATATCTTCCAAGGTCAATTACATTTTGAACGGTACCCTTGCCGAAAGTCTGCTCGCCAATTACTATACCTCTACCGTAATCCTGAATAGCTCCGGCAAAAATTTCAGAGGCAGAAGCACTAAATCTGTTGATCATAACCGCCAACGGACCATCCCACAGTAACTCAGGGTCTTCATCTTTCCCTACCTCTACTCTATTCCCTGAGGTTTTCACCTGTACCACCGGGCCGTCTTCAATGAATAAACCGGTGAGGTCGATAGCTTCGGCTAAAGAACCTCCGCCATTATTTCTAAGGTCAACCATTAACCCGTCGATGCCCTTTTCTTTCAATTCCACTATTAAACGTTTCACATCGCGGGTAGTGCTATTGTAATTGGGATCACCATTTTGATACGCCTCAAAATCCATGTAAAACCCAGGAAGGGTAATTACCCCTACTCGATGGGCCTGTCCCTTATCATTCAAATCAATTACCTCCGCTTTCGCTTCTAAGTCCTCTATCTTAATCTTATCTCGTACCAACATGATTTCGGTAGGCTTACTATTCATTCCATTTTTTGCTTCTAATACTTCAAGACGGACCGTGGTACCCTTCGGTCCTTTGATCAACTGCACTACATCATCTAAGCGCCATCCAATGACATCCACCATTTCACCATTTTCTCCTTGGGCAACTCCTACAATCCGATCATTATCGTGAAGAAGTCCGCTTTTTTCTGCGGGGCCACCGGGCATTATCTGTACAATCTTGGTAAAATCATTTTCCATTTGAAGTCGAGCGCCGATTCCCTCCAGTGATAAACTCATATTTTGTTTAA
This sequence comes from Bacteroidota bacterium, assembly GCA_039028075.1. GTDB lineage: Bacteria > Bacteroidota > Bacteroidia > Cytophagales > Cyclobacteriaceae > Fulvivirga. The sequence continues at coordinate 2,782 of JBCCIX010000051.1, forward strand.
ATCGGTCTGAGGTTCTTGGGGAAAAGTAGTTGGTGTGCGGATCAAAGGCTTCCGCCACGGTATTCATATACAATTCAAATACGTCCTCCGACTTATATTGATCCACGTTTTTTTGAAAACGTTTATATCGTTTGGCTATGTTTTCTTGTATTTCATTCCTATCTCTTCCGCTTAATTTCAGGCTTAAAGTTTGGCTTTTTATAACTTTTCGCCAAAGTTCATTCAAATCAGCCTCGCCCTCTGCCCAAGGTGCATTATCTCTTTCGGTCTGATAAGATTCATCCACCGTATAGTCAAATTCTCTAGTAGTAAGCTCTTCCCGTACGTACTCCATACGCTCATTAAAGCGCTTTCTAAATCGATTGAATATATCAAAAGCCACTTCCACTTCACCAAAACTGGTCATGTCATCAAGTTGAGTTCGAAAACGCTCAAATTCGTCGATATCGCTCTGGACAAAATAGGACTTATTATTATCCAATGTAGTGATATAGTTATCGAGAATAACTGAAGACAGCGAATCGTCTAAGGCCATTTTCTTGTAATGGTACGTGGTGAGAATTTGACTTACCAAACGCGCTTCCTGGCCATAATGCGGTTTAGGTTTGAGCTCCAGACTATCCGCAGTACTTAAAATTCCACCATACGCAGACACCACCGCTACAATCAATCCCAAACTCACTATTATCTTTCGCATACTTGTTTATTTTACTTAGTCAACGCACTTAAAGCTAAAAGGGTGCCAATGATTTTATAAAAGGAACTACACAATGATTACTGGGCGTTGTCCATATCAAATTCTGATAAAAATTTCTCTGCCTCCTGAATATTCTGAAAAGTATAGTTTTTCTTTTGTCCACTCGAACTCATTATTTCCAGCTTTACCGCACTCACAGAAGTATTTTTCTTAAAATTGACCTGATCTGGCACGAAACTCGAATAGTTATCTTCATACACTATATTGAATTGGGTGGCCCGCACTGAACCGCAGTACTTACACTCATAATGTTTGATCAATTCTCCATCTTGCTCAGCCGTAGGTTCTCTTACAATTTCTTCCCGTGCCACTCTCATGGTAAAAAATCCGCAATTGTTACATTGGAGAGCCTCCAGGTGACCCGGATATTTTTCCACTTTAGTTTCGCCCGACGTTTCGTCTATCCAAACATCGTAGTCTATCGAAAAAACATCTTCTTCAGCTCTCATACCTTCATCCAAATGTACGTCCTCCTCATCTTCACTGAGCAGCCTCATTGTATTGCCCGTTTTGGGATTCGTTCTCGGGGCGTAGCGCCATTTTTTTAATTTTCGATCAAGCTTGGTCGGATAATAATATTCGAGGATCAGCGCTCCGATATAACCTATTAGCGTACCACCCGCAATAGATATAAACCCACGTACCAGAAACCAAACCGTATCAAAGGTGAGTGTGTCTTTACCGTAGGTATTGATAAACATAGCGACAGCTAATGCTACCACTACAAAAGCATATTTATACGTCCTAATTTCGTATTTTCTGATGTAGTCATATTTAGCTTTATGATCGGCAATGGATGATACTTTGATCTGGTGATAAACCCACACCAACAGGGCCATTACAAGCATCACAATTGCACCATAAATCATTATGCTGTGAAACACTACTAAAAAACCATTAGCTCCGCTTTCCTCCATTTATTCTGAGTGATTATAACTTATCCCTCTAATATAGCCAAATAGTTAATTACCGAGACCTTTAGGCATAGATTGACCCTGTATCCACATTTCAGCATTTACAATCTTCAATTACAATTTACCTTGTCATGCGTACTTTACGGATTTTGAGCTCAGGATATACAGCGAGAAAAATGTGCATTATTACACAATAAATATTCCAATCTAATTGTTATATAGATTCAAATGAATATATTTGGTGCCTAGTATGTGACACGATTAGTGCATTTTTACACATATAACGTATGACTGACTTTGAAAAGAAAAGATTAGAGTTTGATTTTTTTGGCTTTATAAAAAAGAATTTTGCTAAACCACGCCAGTGTAAAAACATTGATGAGCTTCGGTTTTACATTAAGGAGTTAGCTGACAAGATCGAAGACATGAAAGTCAGCCAAGGCTATGTGCCAAATTCGGCTTACCAGTTACTGGCTGAATATAATCGAATTCAAAACAAAATACTGTTCACCGAGTTCAAGAACACTTATCAATAAGCATCTTGGCTTTCATTTCTTCAACCGTACGTTTTCATTATGTTCGAATGTACTCGGCTACTGCGAATGAATCGGGGCGGATGCAGTACCATAAGGTTATCCCCGGGCAAAGTAAAGAAAGAATAAGCCGAGCGGAGTTCATCACAGCTTACAATACCCAACCTATTATTGCAATGAAACCAATACAAGATGTTAATTCTCCTGCTTTTCAGCTTGAATTCTATATTTGACCTTTTTTAGGTGTGCCGGAGGAAGTGGGTTGTGCGCATGGCATAAAACGATTGTTTATTTTTGACTTCTCGTATACGTGTGGCCAGCAGAATCAACAGTTTAATACTGACGTATTTGACCGTATTCCTTCACCAAGTGAAGGTGTGAAAGTGTAGAAACATGCGCTGCATAATTTTAGGTCTGGATACTCAAAATCATTGCCATGATTTACAATGATTCTTCTCCTACTCAATAGTTTTTGTAAGGAAGAAGTAAAACGTAACCGAACCCCGGTTAAGCAAAGCCTACTGATCCAAGATAGCTTTTAAATCAGCTGGCGAGTAGTTGATAGATTTCAGCGTTTTTTGGTCTTCGGTTCTAAAAACCAAAAACTTCCCATCTACCTCTTTAAAATAGCACGGGGTATCGCGCTCTTCGCTGTAATGTTTTACGGTAGCTTCTGCCTCTTGTCGGGTAGCACAAGCCTTACTCATATTGGATCGCTGCACTTCATCAAAAAGAGCTTTAAACTTATTCGCCAAACCAAACTCTAATATTGCGCCGGAAAGCACATATTGAATATCGCAGAGCGCGTCAGCCACTTCTACCAGATCTCCTGCTTGTATGGCCTCCTCCAATTCCTGTAGTTCTTCAGCTATCAAAGAAACACGTAAAGCGGAACGTTGCTTACTTGGAATGGAGGGTTTAGCCAGTATGGGGTGCTGAAAAGTATGATGAAATTCTGCGACTTGATTGAGCGCGTCCGGTTGTTGCATAGGTGTCAATTTATAAGCAATCAAAGCTAATAAATCAAAGAAAGCTATGCTATGATTTATCGATTGTAAGTCTCAATTATTCCGCCTGTTAATCGCATAATGGTAATCTGCGAATCAATCAAATCATAAATAGATTGCAACCTGCTTATGGCCGCAGTGAGATTATTGTTTTGAACGGTTCTGTAATCAAAGGAATCAATGGTCCCGGACTCAAATTTATCCTTGGATATGCCAAGGCTTCTCTTCGATGATGCAAATCGTCTTTCATTTATGAGATAAAGGTTTCTCCGTATATTATATTGGTCGTATGCCTGCTTCAGATCACGAGCCAAAGAGGCTTTTAGCCGCTCAATTCTCACGTTACCAATATCCTCTTGAATTTTTGCCTCTTGTATTGCCCTATTGATTCTCCCTCCATTAAATAGCGTAAACGACAGGGTGAAATTTACTCCGTACGTAATATTTTCATTATTACCTGTTTCCGGAAGCTGACCTCGAATATCGCTCGGCCAATCGCTTATATCCTGCTCATTTCTAGTAAAATCATAATTAGCCCCAAGTGTTAGCTGAGGGTGCCTTTCACCAGCTCGCAACACTTTATCGTAACCTAAAACAGCTTGGGTCAAATATTGCGTCCGCAAGTCTATATTTGAGCCATTTAGCCGTCCCAGTAATTCCTGAAAGTCCAACTCACTGTAATCTGGCACAAGCTCGTCGGTAAGCTCATATCGCGGGTCCGTAGCATCATCACCCAACAAAAAAGCAAGATTTGAAAGAGCGTTCGCGTAAATCAGTTTTTGATTCAAAAAATTTATCGAATCAGTTAAATAGTTACCCTCTTCAATCAATAATTCTGAGGTCACTGCAACCCCTATCTCCTTCCGGTTTAAGACCAACTCATATTTATTTCTACTTAACTCAACTTGCTCGCCTAGTTCAGCAAGTCTTTCTTTTTCGAGTAGCGCAATATAATAACCAAGAATCACGGACTGAACCGTGTTAGCCACTACGATAGAGGCATTTCCCTCTGATTCATTTTCAAGAGCTTCAAGTCTGCGTTTAGTTATTCTTACATTGTTGATGTTAAGCAAATTCCAGGTAAGATTTAGGCTCGGTACAATTTGTGTGGTCTTTGTTTTTCCAATAATTGAGAAAGGGTTCAGCGCCTCCCTATTATCAAAGGTATTTTGGCTCCCTTGAATTTGGGTTGATAAATTGGGAAAAAGCCCGGCCTCCCCCCAAGTATTATTCACCTTAGCCACCTCAACGTTTCTTCTTTCAATTTTGATGTCATAATTCTGAGCTAGTGATTTACTGATCGCACCCGACAGGGACAAACTTTCCTGAGAAAACAATAAACTACTAGTTGATATAAGTAATAATAAAATATTGATTTTCAGCATATTATAAATAATTAACTCAAGTAAATAATTATGCTGACTCTTTATATTCCTTGATTCTGCGCTCGTCGATCAATACGCGCTCCACATCTTCTGGCAAGGGTTTATCCCCAGTCCACAGCCACTTCGCCCAGCGTCTCACGTCATTAAACATGATTATAAGGACGGGAAAGAACAATAAAATAATGAACGTTCCCACCAGCACACCATAAGCTACAGAAATTGCCATGGGAATAAGGAATTGGGCCTGAAAGCTTGTTTCTTTAATCAAAGGAAAAAGACCGGCAACCGTAGTAATTGAAGTCAGCATAATGGGCCTAAACCGCATGAGGCCTGCGTGGTACGCAGCCTGATATACGGATTGCCCTTCATCCTTCAGCAGTGAATTATACTTAGCCATAAAAACCACTGCATCGTTAATGATGACACCCGAAAGCGCTATCATTCCCCAAGCACTCAGTATAGATACGGGAAAGTCACCGCCGCTCACCCAAGATTCGATACCGTGACCCCATGAAGCTCCAAGCCAACCTAAGGGAATCATGCTAATGATCAACACCGCCTGGTAGAATGACCTGAACGTGAGCATTAGAATAAAAAAGATCAATAAAAAAGCACCGCCGAAATAAAGTGCAATCTCTTGACCCGCCCTGGCACTCTCTTTGGCCTGACCACCGTAATCAACATCTACGGTAGGAAATTTCGCTTCCAATTTGGGAATAATATCATTTTGAACCTTAGCTTGTATGGGTGGTACTTCCGCAAAAGGATCTACTAAATCAGCCTCAACGGTCACGGAACGTTTGGTTGAAAAATGGCGAATGCCAGAAAGTCCGCGTTCAATTTCATAGCTAGATAGCTGAGTTAAAGGATATTGTTTGCCATCATTTGCTTTTATTTTCATATTCTCTAGTTGCCCAACGCTGAGCCGTCCAGATCCGGGATAACGTACCCAGACCTTCACCTCATCATCTCCTTTTTGGAGCCGTTGTACCTCTTCACCAAAGTAACCCTGCCTTATCTGCGTGGTAATATCATTATGTGTTAAACCGAGGAAATAAGCTTGGGGACTGAGATCAAAAAGTATTTCCCTTCTACCTACAGCCACATTATCCTGGATTTCTTTGAGATCTGTAATTTTCTTCAACTCTTCTTTAAGAAAGTCCTTCGCTTCCTGCAGAACCTCATAATTTTTACCTAATAGCCTCACTGAAACGGGTTTACCAAATTGATTCTGTCCGCCAATATCAAATTTCTCGGCCTCTGGTAATTCTCCTATGTTCTCTTCAATAGCCCCAATGAGATCATAGCTATTTAAATTATACGCATCCAGTTCTTTGTAAAAAACATTCATGTTACCGGCATGTGATCCCGTTTCACCGGAAGTAGTGGATCCAATACCGCCAAAAGTGTAATTAACTATGTCCTCTTCTATGCCGTACTTTTCTTTCAGCTGGTCGTTTGCTGCCCATACTGCATTGTCGAAACGCTCCATATAAGCTTCCACTTTCGACTCACGCTCACCAGGCTTAAACGCAATATTGATATCGAAACTATTAAAGGGGATTTGTGGAAAGAAGGTCGCTTTTATGAAACCACCATTAAAAAGTCCTATGGTCACAGGGAATAACGCCACAAGAAAACACACGGAGATAAATCTATATCTAAGCGTCAGTTTAAGCATTGATCCATAGATCCGGCTCCTCATAAAATCAATAAACTCGTTTATCCTATTTCTTATTTTGTAGCTCCGGGTATCTTCCTTACTCACGCGTAAAACCGATCTGCTGGCTAAATGGGCGGGCAGTACAAAAAAGGCCTCGATCAACGAAAACCCGAGGCTAAATATCACAACATACGCCATATCCTGTAAGAATTGGAACCCTCCGGTGAGTAAAAGTAAAGGAGTAAAGGCTACGATGGTGGTCGTGACCGAGGTGAATACTGCCGGTAGAACCTCCAAAGTGCCGTTGATCGCTGCCTTGACCGGGTTTTTAGTTCTCTCAAAGTGTGCATATATGTTTTCTGCAATCACAATGCCATCATCTACCAATATCCCTATAACCAGGATCATCCCAAACAGTGAGATCATATTTATAGTGAGCCCGACAAATGACCCTAATATGAACATACCTAAAAACGAAGAGGGTATGCCCCAGGCCACCCAAAAGGATAGCCGTATGCTCAGGAAAGTACCCAATGCAATCAACACCAGGCATAAACCTACTATACCATTAGATGTCAATAGGTCTAATCGCTGCTGCAATACCGTCATAAAATCCCAGACTAGCTCCAGATGAACGCCCGATGTCCTGGCATTAAACTCCTCAACGTAGGCATTTACAGCCATTGATATCTTCTCCAGGTCTTCTTCTTCTAATTTTCTTACTTCCACGTACACCGCCTCATCACCATTGAGAAAAGCGCGGTTAGGTTGATCTGAAAATTGCTGCTTTATGTCGGCGATATCTTTAAGATACACCTTGCTTCCATCAGGATTTGAGCGAACGGGTATCTCCGAAATTTTAGCAGCATCTGTTTCTTTCGCTTTGGACCTGATTAATATTTCCTCCGCTGAGGATTTGATGGATCCAGAGGAAACATCACGATTATTAAGCCTTACCGCATTAGCGACTTCATCGAACGAAATACCGTAGCGCAAAAGTTCTTGTTCAGAAACCTCAATAGATATTTCCACGGGATTGAGACCGTTGATCCCTACCTGCGATATGGCCTCAAGTGCTATTAAATCATCTTTTATTTCCTCAGCATAGAACTTTAAGGTGGCCAGGTCAACGTCACCGGTAAGCGCTAACCACTGAGCGGTAGACTGCTGACGTTGTTTATAGACTATTGGTTTTTCAGCACTTACCGGAAAAGAACTTATGGCGTCAATTGCATTTTTTACCTCCGTGTAGATCTCGTCGATATCATAACTTTCTAAAGTAACCACCGTAACCGACGTGCTATTTTCAGACGACGTGGATGATATCTCATCAATTCCCGCTATACTATTAAGGGCTTCTTCAATTTTCTGCGTTACGCCCTCCTCCATCTCTTCAGGAGATGCCCCAAGATAGGACACCCGGATGCTGATAGTAGTATCAGGTTGTAGCGGAAAAAACGACTTATTAGTTCGCACCAAGCTAACTACACCAAGAATTAATGTAAGGGCAATGAGAATATTTGCCACTACAGGATACTTGACCGTGTAGGCTACTAAACTTTTAATAGAGTCTAACATAGCATGAGTTCTTAGTTGGCTACCAGTTGTGTGTCCGAACTTTCTTTTTGCTCAATATCAATATCTTTCCCTTCTTCCAGCTTAAAGGCCTTCATATTATTATGTGCATTTATCAACGGTTCAACTACAAGCGCCGCGCTAGGGGCAAGTCCTGAGAAGATAGCTGTTTCAGGATTTAGTTTGTGTAGCGTGATCTGTCTGACTTTTAAGAGGGAATCTTCGAGCACAAAAACTTCATTGGTATTGAAAATGGCGTTTCTAGGGATAATCATTCCATGCTGAACAATTCGCCCAGGAATGTTGGCCTTTAGATATTCACCGTCGTAGATTCTATTTTCACTAGGTTCAAGGGTAATGAATACATCAATAGATTGGGTCTGAGGGTTGATGTAATCTCCAATTCGCGTCACCTTACCCTTAAGCACTTTATCTCTTTCAGAGGTGACAGAGGCTTCTGCCCCCATCTCTACCCAATCGATATCCGAAGTACCAACATCAACCCTAAGCTCAAGCTTATTTGAGCGTAGTACTCTACCAATATTACTTCCAGGGTTTACAAACGAACCTGACTGCAAATTGATTTGCGAAATAGAGCCGTCAAAAGGGGCATAAAACTTATACTTTCTAAGGTTAGCTTCTTTGCTCTTGATGGAATAGTAGCTGCCGAAAATATTTCGTGTAGCCAAAAAAGTCTTCTCCTTGTCCGAGGTGTGCTTCGGTAACTCGGGAAGGGCTTTATTAAGGTCAATGGCGGCCAGGTACGAAGACCAAACCTGATAATTTTTAGCAAAATCGATCTTAATGTCTGGTAATATGGCGGCCAGGTCTTTCAGAAAATTACTTTTGTCAGACTGTAAATTGAGACGCACCTCAGTGTCATCAATTTTGTAAATAAGCGCTCCTTTACGGAATCTTTGACCTTCTTTCAAAATTACCGTTCCCGCAGTCATTCTCCCGCTTACCTCCGCTATCATATCCAACGATTCGGCTGTTTCTACCCGGCCATAGGCTACTACACTGGTTGGAATAGAACGGTATTGTACAGGGGCCGTTTTCACATATTTCTTAATTTCTACAGCCTCCTCTACTTTAGGTGGTTCTTCCATTCCAGAGAGTATCTGATAAATTGCGAACGCTCCTACCAGAACGAGTAATCCTACGGAAATGATAATGAACTGTCTAGGTTTCATGAATGTTGAAATTGGTATTTGAGTATACCCATCTTAGTAAGCATGGTTGACTTTTTTAAATGTAATACTTTATTTCAATTCTTAACGGTTAGTACGAATGTTGAATGAAAAGAACCTCAGCCGAAAAAGAAAAAGGAAACCGTCAATTTGCAGTGCAACCATTTATATTTGCAGGCTGTAATGGAAACGAATGATTGATTTAATAGAGGAATTAAAATGGCGTGGCATGGTCCATGACATCATGCCGGGAACTCAAGAACTGCTAAATCAAGAGTTAACCTCGGCGTATATTGGTTTCGACCCAACCGCAGATTCTCTACATATCGGCAGCTTGGTTCAAATTATGACCTTGGTCCATCTACAGCGGGCCGGTCACAAGCCCATTGCGCTGGTAGGTGGGGCCACGGGGATGGTGGGTGACCCTTCTGGTAAATCGGAAGAACGCAACTTGCTGAACGAAGAAGTTTTGCATCATAACTTGCGGTGCGTTGAAAATCAATTGCGGAAGTTTTTAAACTTTAACTGTGGCGACAACTCCGCGGAAGTGGTGAACAACTACGATTGGTTCAGAGAATTTCATTTTCTGGATTTCATTCGCGATGTGGGCAAGCACATTACGGTAAACTACATGATGGCCAAAGATTCGGTTAAAAAAAGGTTAGAAACAGGACTATCTTTTACGGAATTCAGCTATCAACTGGTGCAGGGGTATGATTTTTATTGGTTGTATAAAAACAAGAATTGTAAAGTTCAACTTGGCGGTTCGGATCAATGGGGCAACATTGTTACCGGTACAGAATTAATCAGGAGAAAAGTGCAGGGTGAAGCTTTTGCGGTGACAACTCCGCTCATCAAAAAAGCAGATGGCAGTAAATTCGGTAAAACAGAAGCCGGCAACGTCTGGCTTGATCCTGAAAAAACCTCTCCTTACCAATTTTATCAATACTGGCTAAATACTTCGGATGAAGATGCTGCCAATTATATCCGTATTTTCACCTTACTATCAAAAAGTGAAATTCAAACCATTGAGAGTAAACACAATGAAGCACCACACCAGCGTCTTTTACAGCAGGCGCTAGCTAAAGATATAACGGTGAGGGTTCATTCTATGGAAGAATACGAGATGGCGGTGAAAGCCTCTACTATTTTATTTGGTAAATCCACTACCGAGGATTTAGCGGCGCTTGACGAACGTACCTTATTAGCCCTATTGGATGGAGTTCCTCAAAGCAAGATTAAAGAGGGCGTGTTAAGAAACATTAACGATGTAACCACTTTGCTTTCCGAAGCTACGAATGGCATAGTGTTTAAGTCCAAAGGAGAAGCCAGGAGGATGATACAAGGTGGTGGGGTAAGTATCAACAAACAAAAAATCAGCGACCCTAATAGAGCCGCTGATTTTGATTTGCTCAATGGTAAGTATCTCCTTGCCCAAAAAGGAAGAAGAAATTACTACCTAATTGTAGTTGAATAGCTATTTACCCAACGTAATAAAACGATAACCGACTGAGAGTTGGAAAACTTGATTTTTCGTAGCCTGCACGGCTTCATTATCATCAATTTCAGACAATCCAAGATTATAACGCGCATCGGCAGTAAGTCCGAAAGGAAGGTCTAAACCAACCCCTAACCCTACACTAACATCCGAACCCTTGTAGGCATCTTTTAAATCAGAAATATCTTCTGCGTTACTGATTTCATTGATAGCACTTTCGAGCAGATCATCTTCACTATTAGCACCCAATAAGAATCCGAACTGCGGGCCGGCCTGTAGATTTAACCCCCCAATCAAATAGAGTTTGAACATTACCGGAATGTTCAGGTAATTAAAATTTGATTTAGCGCTTTCGAAATCATCAAATTGGAACTCCGAACCTTGCGCTGAATAAATCAATTCAGGCTGAATAGCAAATTTCGCAATTTTAATAGTAGCAAAGGCCCCAGCGTGGAAACCTGTGCGTGAATCTGTGTCAATATTAGTATCGACATTCGCAAAATTGAGGCCTCCCTTTAATCCCAACCTAAAACCAGCCTGGGCGTTGGATTGAAGAACAATAAAAACCGTACAAACAATAATTAAAAAAGTCTTTTTCATTTTTGTTAATTCAGTGGGAATCTAACACCAAAAGCCAACACTGCTTGATCGAAATCACTAATCACAAACTTTAACTGTGTAAAAGGAGTGATAGCTGCATTAATATCAAAATTTGCACCAATACCGAGGTTGACACCAAATTCAGTGCTTGAATTATCACTTCCGGCAAGGTCGGAATCTACGGAGATTGTCGCCAAATTAAATCCTCCTAATCCATAAAGAGAGACAGCTCCGCTTTCAGAGAAATAGTAGTGCACATCTGCATTTATGGTCCAAAAGCTCACAGGATCTTCGGCAAAGAAATAATTGAAATCCGGCGCAATCGCCAGATCACTTTTCAAAAAGAACTCACCATTTACTTGAATGCCAAACTCTTCAATTTCAGTGCCATAAGCAAAACCACCGCCGATTCGAGATTGGGCATTTACATAGGCCACCGAGCATAAAACAAACACAATCAATAAAGTAATTTTTTTCATAGTTATAGTTTTAATCATATATCAATAATACAAAAAAAGCTGATGTTGACATCGGCTTATGTAA